>JBGQJH010000071.1:0-8642 GCA_041498935.1 Pyrinomonadaceae bacterium
GCAGCTTGTCTGTGGTTGTCAGACCGGGCAGGGGCAGCTCTTTTGTCTGTTCGCTCATAATCGAAATTCCGCCGTCAGCAACTGTCTCGCGGCTGGTCCGAAAGAATAAAACATAAGTATAAGCGTTCAGGGCCAAAGCATGATAGTTGAGAGGTCAGCCTTTGGGTTGCTGGTTCCGTAAGCGGCAAGCTAAAGCTCGGACTCTAAACGCGCAGCTATCGGGTTCTGTTGAAATCGGAATGGGCGGCTCGATACGTCCTCCATAGACGCGTGACCTTTAGACGGTATTCAACGAGTTCGCGACTGACCCGGAAATGTTTGGCGATCTGAAGTGAAGTTTGACCTTCAAGCACGAATTGCCGCAGCGCGGAAAAGGGAACAAGAGCAGCGGCGCCGGTTGCGTAGGCAGCTTCTTCGTCGGCCTTTCGGTAGTCTCGGGAGACAGTTCGGCCGCTTTCGTTTTCGGCAACCACTTTGAGACGACTCGGCTGATGCCCCAGAAAGACGTGAGAGACTTCCTCCATCAGGGTGGCGTTCGTTCGCATGCGGCCGTGAGTAGGATTGAGTATGACGATTCTGCGACCGTCAGGCAGCGGGCGGGAACAGGCGCCGCCGGACCACTTCTCGGAAGCCGAGCCGAGCAGATGTTCGCGAGCTTCTGAGCTAAGCCCCTCGATCTGGTCAAAACTAACAACCAACAAGTTGGCAAACTTTGCCAGGCGAAATGGATCGAGCGGTGCACTTGAGCTTACGCCCGCAAAATCCCGGAAGCCCAAAGCTCGCAACTCAAATTGCCGCCACTTCTCGCCTGGCGGTAACTCGTAATCGATCATGGCTTGAATTATAGCCTGCGGATAAGACGAGAGGCTCAGCGGCGTTTGCGCGCGGGACTGCCTGGTTCGGTTCTACTAAACTGTGAATAAGCGACGCGAAACAATTGAGACAACGCATCGGCAGTTTCGGGAGAAAGATTGCGGTCGGCGCGCAAATGGGCCTCGACTATTTCCGGTGTCGATTCGTGTGGATAATAAACAACGGCCTTTGCGACGTTGTCCTCGCGGCCGCGACTGAGGATCCGCTCGAGCGGCATGTCCAACCAGGTAGTAAGGCGGGCGATATTATCGGCGTCAGGTTTCCCGGTTCCGTTTTCGATTCGTGACAGGGTTGAGGCTGAAACGTTGGTCTGATCTGCTACATCACGCAGACTGAGTTCCAATTCCTCGCGACGCCGGCGAATTGCACGCCCCAACTCTTCAGTGTTGATTAGTGATTTAGCTGTTCGCGCCATACGGTTCTCAATCCTCTTTTCCGGCTGGAACAATATCACAGTGGGGTTTTAGACGCAAGACTCTGTTTTACAGCTGAAACACGAATTAGAGAGGACAGGCATTCCTGTTCGCTGGGAGCGCAGACATCCTGTCTGCCTGCGTGAGTGGCCACGCAACGTTGAAGCAGGCAAGATGCCTGCGCTCCCAGCTACTGTACCTGGTGTTTCGTTGCCGACATTGCGAGGTCGCGAGCGCGGGGCAACACGTCGACAGCCCGGGCGACCTGTTGATCGTCGGTAGTAATAAACACTCTGTCGGCCGTGACGCGACCGTAGGCGGCAGTGACAACGTTAAAGCGCAACTGAAGTTCGATGAACGACCGGTTATGATCGACAAGTGGCGTCAAGACTTTTAAGGCCGGGTCGCGGGCGACGAAGTCCTTAAAGGCTTTGAAGACAGAATCAGAAACGGGAAAATCGCCTGGCTGCAATTCATGGACAAAGTTGATGCCTCCCGCCACTTCGTAAGCGGCGAGGCCCGGGATGCGGTCATTCACCAACTCGCGGGTAAAGGCGAATATTGGACTCGACAGACGTCGCTGGGCCGCCGTGATCGTCCTTGCTTTCACGCTCTCATCCGGAGCAATCCCGCCGCCGCCATAGACAATCCTGCCAGTATCCGTTTTCTTTTCCGGTCCGACTGGTCGGGTATCGTCTTCTTTCTGATCAAGGCGCTTTGAGCCGCCGTGTGTGTAGTAATCGTAAAAACTGCTGTCGGAATAATCGCGCTGAATCAGGCGGCCAGAGGGCGTGTAATACTTTGCTGAAGTCAACGTCAGTCCAGCCCCATAATCGAGCGGGATGATGCTTTGCACGAGACCCTTACCAAAACTAGTTTGACCAACAATCAGCGCGCGATCGTGGTCTTGCATGGCGCCGGCCACGATCTCGGAAGCAGAGGCCGTGTTCTCGTTTATGAGGATAACGAGTGGAATCGGGTCGGGAGACCTATTGTTTGATACGTGCGTAGCATCGCGCAGTCCATTCCGCCCCTTCTGGGTAAGAATCGATTGACCGTTGGGGAGGAACACCTCAGCCACGTGAATAGCTTGATCCAAAAAGCCGCCGGGATTGTTTCGCAGATCCAGGACGAGCGAATTCGCGCCCTTTGAATGCAACGTCTCGAGCGCGTCCAGGAGTTCATCAGTGGTCGAGTAGTTAAATCCTCGCGTCATGTCTACATAGCCGACGCCGGGTTTGATCATGTAGGCATCCGGAACTGAAGGCTGCGGCACCACGTCACGCGTTATCTCGACGGTCTGAACGCGTTTATCGGCAGCGCGTTCAACTGTAATCTTCACAACCGAGCCCCGCGGTCCGCGAATCTTGTCGCGCACTTCCAGCGAAGCCTTGCCTGCCGTCTTCATGTCGTCAACGGCGAGAATCCGATCGCCAAAACGCAACCCTGCTCGCGAGGCCGGGGAGTTTTGAAAAGTCGCCGTAATAAACGTATCGGCCTGCTCGCCGATTATGTAATTCTGAATCGACGCGCCAATTCCAAAGTATTCAGAGCGCTGGTCGGTCTTGAGTTCGTCAAACTCCTCTCGATCGTAATAGTTTGAGTGGGGATCGAGCGAGCGCAACATGCCAATGATCGACGACTTGAATACTGCGTTGTAGTCGAGCTTCTTGCCCTCGACGTAATTCTCCTGGATCACTCGCAGCGCCTCATCGAAGTCTTTCTCGATAAGTGGAATCGCGTTTGAACTGCCGCGCGCATTGCGATGGCCCGGCGTGGTCGAACCGGCGGACGACCTGCCTGCGGAGGTGCTAACCACTGGAGACTGCGGTGTCTTTTGTTGCGCAAAAACGAGTGCCTGAATATTAAGAGAGAGTGCGAAGAGCGTAATTAGCGCGAGCGAGAATATCTTTTTCACTGCCAGACCTCTGAAGGTTGCGAGATTGGAACGTTAGTCTTTCCGGGCCGGCACGCAAAGCCGAAAATGAGCCGCAGCGCGTGTGACCACCCAAATACTAACGAATGTCACACTGCTGAGCAAGGCCATGCGCCGTTCCATCTCGGACGATAGTCAGTTCAATGCTTACGGCCTCGAATAAATTCTTGCCGCAGCCCACCACTTGCATGCGCGATAGTTTGGCCTTCAGGTAAGCTGGCTTGACGGCCTCTCAAGGGCATCCGTAGAATGAACTTAACAAAGATCAATAACGTACTTAGAGACGAGTTGAACAAACTGTTGGTCTAAGGAGTTTTTCAGAGTATGAGCAATCCTTATCAGAATAGTCCATTTCAAAAGGAAGAGCCTAAGCCTTCCGAACCTGTTGATGACTTAATGCTCAGAGACGATGAGGCTGACGAGTCGGAAGACAGAACTCGGACCGCGTCGTCGGTTAGAGACATCGCCTCGCGCATTCCTGAGTCGCTGAGCGCTATTGGACGCGACATCAGTCGTACGATAGAGCGCGCGATTTCAGCGAAGGATGATTACGTCGTGGCCGTTAAGGTTTCGCCGGCGGCCCAGGAGAAAGTTGACCAGCTCGTGGCGGCGGGAATTTTCCGCAATCGTGCCGAGGCGGCCGGTTTTCTCGTCGAAGAAGGAATAAAAACGCAAGCGGCGCTTTTCGAGCGAGTGCAGCAGAAGCTTGCCGAAATTGAACGCTTGCGCGCCGAGTTGCGTGGCCTGGTCAACGAACGGCCAGCCTGAGCGGCTTGTCAGTTTCAATTGGTCGCCCCCAATCTGAAGTGCACTCCCACCGCGGGAGACGCACGCTCAAGAGCTCTCACGAATCGAGACTAAAGTGGCCGAAAGACTCAAGCTTTCACCGACCCAGATCCAACAATTCAGTCTTGCCAACGGTCTGCGCGTGATTTTGTGTGAAGATCGCGCCGTGCCGGTTGTATCCGTGGCTCTTTATTACGATGTCGGTTCTCGTAATGAAAAAACCGGGCGGACCGGCTTCGCGCATCTTTTCGAGCACATGATGTTTCAGGGCTCCGAAAACGTTCCCAAAGCCGCACACTTCCAATACATCTTCAACGCCGGCGGCACGATGAACGGCACTACTTCAACCGAGCGCACCAATTACTACGAGACGCTTCCGGCAAGTCATCTTCCGCTGGCGCTCTGGCTGGAAAGCGACCGGATGCGCTCGCTGAAAGTTACCCAGGAGAACCTGGACAATCAACGCAATGCGGTACAGGAAGAGAAGCGTTTGCGTTATGACAATCAACCTTATGTTAACGCCTTCCTGCGAATTAACGAGTTGATTTTCAAGAACCCCGCGAATGGGCATTCGACCATCGGCTCGATGGAGGACCTGGACGCGGCCACGATCGAAGACGTGCAGAAGTTTTTCCGTATTTACTACGCGCCGAATAACGCGGTGCTAACGATTGTCGGCGATTTTGAGAGTGCCGAAGCAACCGCTCAGGTGCGTAAGTATTTTGCGGAGATTCCCAGCCAATCTCCACCGCCCCCGGTTGACGTGAGCGAACCGGAAGACGTGGCCCGGACCCAGGAGGTCTACTACGACAAGCTTGCTCCCGCTCCGGCGTTTGTGCTTGGTTGGAAGATTCCCCCGCGCCGCACGCCCGACTTTTATGCGCTGTCACTCGCCGCCGATCTCATCTTCGAAGGCGATAGTTCTCGTCTCTATCAAAAGCTCGTGAAGGGTGACGAATCGGTCGTGTCGATTCAGGGTGGGATCGACGAGCGGCGCGGTCCGTCCGCCTTGTACATTTTTGCTTTACCGAAACCGGGTGAGGAAGTAGCCGCGATTCGGGATCAGATCTTCGATGAAATTCGCGCGTTAAGAACTTCCGGGCCCTCTCCTGCCGAGATGGAGAAATTGCAAAACTCTCTGTGCAACGACACGGTTCGCGGTCGACAATCCACCATGTATCGGGCCCAACGGCTGGCGGAGTATGCTCTTTACGACGGTGATCCAACGCTCTTCGATTCCGAACTCGATCACTATCTGGCGATCACGCCTGAACAAATCAGAAGCGCCGTCGAGCGTTTTCTCGATGTAAATAATCGCGTGGTTTTGGACATTGTTCCCGCGACGCTGGCCGAGGAGGTGAGCGAAACGGCATCTCCCGCGCCGCCCCAACCACCGGAGGAGCCCAAACAACCAACCACGCTGCCGCCGCAAGTGACAGGCGCGCCCCCTGCCCAACCTGCTTCAGATGCCGGCGCGGTCAACGCTTCAGTTAGCAGTCAGTTGGAACAATCGCAGCAACCGGTCGATCAAGCAAACTGAATCAGGCTCAGGACCTTTGCACACCTAAACGATGAATCCACAACCAGCCTTTCTAAAACAGCCACCGCCGCCGCTGCCCGCTCGTCCGATAAAGTTACCGACTGCATACGAGACCACTCTGGAGAATGGGCTGGTTGTGGTGGTGGTTGAAGATTCAAGATTGCCTCTGGTCAGCTATCGCTTAGCGCTGCGAACGGGCGACGCCCACGATCCTGGTGAATTGCCGGGTCTGATGGACATGTTGACCGGTCTCTTGACGGAAGGAACTGAGTCGCGGACCAGCCGCGAGATTGCCGACGAGGTTGCGCGCCTGGGCGCCACGCTCCAGTCCGGCGCAAATTCCGACTACACAACTGTCGCGGCTTCATCACTCGCAACCTTTAGCGAAAACATCCTCGAGCTGCTGGCTGACGTGGCGCTGCGGCCCGTGTTTCCACCTAACGAAGTGGAACTCGCCAAGCAAAACACCAAGGAAAGTCTCAAACAACAGCGCGCACAGCCTTCCTTTTTGGCTAGCGAGACGGTGGCGCGCGTCATGTTTGGCCCGCATCCTTATTCCGTTACGGCCCCCACTCCCGAGTCAGTCGATGCCACCACGCGCGAGCGTTTGGTTGAATTCCATCGCTCAACGTTTGTTGCGAATAACGCCGTGTTAATTATTGCCGGCGATGTGCAGCAGGATTCAATTCTGGAGCGGGTTGAAAGTCTATTCGGAAACTGGCAGCCTGGCGCCCCGGCCGGCGACGACTTCCCTCCCCCACCCCAACGAAGATCTCGTTCCGCATACATCGTCGACAGGCCAGGCTCCGCGCAAGCAAACATCGTCATCGCTAACCAGGGTATCACGCGAACCAGCCCGGATTATTTTCCGATGCTGGTAATGCATACGGTGCTGGGCGCTAATGCTTCGTCGCGGCTCTTCATGAACTTGCGTGAGGAGAAGGGCTACACTTACGGCGCTTACTCAAGCCTCGATGCACGCCGAACAGCGGGCAGCTTTCGCGCGACCGCCGAGGTGCGAACACCTGTGACTGGCGACTCGCTTAAAGAATTTTTTTACGAACTCAGCCGCATACGTAATGAGCCGGTTTCCGAAAAGGAAATCGCGGATGCGAAGTCATACCTTACCGGAGTGTTTCCGATCCGGCTGGAAACGCAGGAAGGACTAATCGATCAGCTTGTACAGATCAAGATGTTCGCTTTACCGGAAGACTATCTGGAGATTTACCGTAACCGGATCCAGGAGGTGACCATCCCGCAGGTCCAGGAAGTCGCGATAAAATACGTTAAGCCCGATGAGGCGGCGATTGTCATCGTTGGCGACGGCGCGCAACTCGCCGATCAAGTTAAACCCTACGCCGCGGAGATCGAGTTTTACAACACGGCGGGAAAGAAAAAGGACAAGCCTACAGTTGCGGCACACGCGCCGGAGGCGGCTGCGGCGCTGGCGGGAAACTGGTCACTGGTAATTGAAACACCACTCGGCCAGAGCATTCCCGCGACGCTGATACTGCGCAACATCGAAAAAGGCCTCTCCGGAAAAGTTACCTCGGAAATGGGAAACGGCGAGCTACTATCGGCGACGTTTGATGGCGAGTCGTTCGCCGGAATTATTTCGTTCGACGTCGCTGGGCACACGATGGAAGCCCAAATCGAAGGTGAGGTTGCCAACGAGCAAATGGAAGGCAGTATTAGTTTAGAAAGCGCGCCGGCTTTGCCTTTCACCGGAAACAAAACCGAAAACTAGCTAAGCCACGGATTAACGTCGGTTCCCACGGACAAGAATACAGATTAATCATTGCTCGTAGCGCAGCAGCATTCCGTCGCCACCAACAGCCCAACCGATCTTCTTAACAAAATACAGGCCGTAAAGATTCTGTTTGGTGCCTGGCTCTTGTTCGATCCAGGTCAAGCCGGCATCGTCGCTGCGCAGTATTGTGCCGCTGCGTCCGACCACCCAACCGTTGTCATCGCTAACTAACTGAACATTCAAGAGTGTCGCCTGCGTTTTCACTACCACCGGCGTCCAGGTAACGCCTCCGTCCGAAGTTCGCAGGATTGTGCCGCGTTCGCCGACAGCCAGGCCTTTCTTATCGCTGCGAAAATCGATGTGGTAAATCGTCGCTGTAGTACCCGACTCTTGTCTGGTCCACGTTTGTCCGCCATCGACCGTAGCGAGTATCGTTCCCTCAGTGCCGGCGATCCAGCCGCGCTTGTCGTTGGCAAAATCAATATGAATTAGTTCCAGTTGGCTCGGCGCGCGCTGCCGCTGCCAGGTTTCGCCCCCGTTGTCTGTATAGACCAGAATGCTATCGACTACGCGGTCGCGTTTGCTGACGGAACCCACCACCCAGCCCTTCTTCTTGCTGGAGAAACGAACGCTGTAGAGTTCGACGTCAGCGCCGTCAAACTCACGCGGCAGAAAGCGGCGCACTTCGTTCCAGCTCGCGCCGTCGTCACGCGTTGCGAAGATGGCGTTGCCCGCAAGCAGGAAACCGGCGTCCTTGTCGCGGAAGTAGATGTCATTGATAGCCGCGGTTGTTTGCACGAGTTGATTGACCCAACTGTGCCCGCCGTCTTCGGTGTGGCTCAGAAAGCCCTTGTCTCCGCCAACCCAGCCTCGTTTGTTGTCGAGAAAGTAAACCGTATTCAGATCCTGGCCCGGCAACGCTACCCGCGTCGCCACCCATCCCTGCTGGCTCCGGGCCAGCGCCGCGACGACAAACAGGAAAACCGTAGCGACGAGCAATCGACGCATCAGTGGGTTCCGCGTCCATCGGTTCTGGTGTTTCATATCGAGAAGTCTCATTCCTGGATAATCACTCCTGGCTAAAGTGCGTGACAAAACCGCGGCCCGCATTGCCTTTCATTGCCTGCGGCTGCTGAATATGAAATTGAAACTGTCTAGACTTTGTACCCCAAGTGCACAGCCTAAGACAAGACTAAGCATGACTGGGTACTGGCTCAGTTTGGCACGAGCGAAGTATTGCCACTCAATGTAGCGCCACACAAAAGCGGAACCGGGTGCGGGTGCGGCCGGGGGGTGTGGGGAAATTGGAGAGCGGGTAGGAGGGGAGGAGGTTTGTTATAAAAC
>JBGQJH010000072.1:0-8614 GCA_041498935.1 Pyrinomonadaceae bacterium
AGATAGCCCATAAAGCCGCCGGCAAACGTGTCGCCGGCGCCGGTCGGATCAAAAACCGAATCGAGCGGGAATGCGGGAATTGCGAAGTAACTCTGGTCGGTGAACAGTGCGGCGCCATATTCGCCACGCTTGACGATCAAAGCCCTCGGGCCCCACGACAGTATCGTGCGAGCGGCCTTGATGAGATTAGGTATTTCCGTTAACTGTCGCGCTTCCGCATCGTTTATGATCACGACGTCTACAACCTTGATCGTGCTGAGCAGCGACTCACGCGCAGTTTCAATCCACAGATTCATCGTATCCAGCGCCACCAGCTCGGCGTTTGGAATCTGTTCACGTACACCGCGCTGAAGGTCGGGCTGAATGTTGCCCAGGAAAACCAGCCGCGCGCTCTTCGACTCTTCCGAAAGTTTAGGTTGAAAGTCAGCAAATACATTCAGCTGAGTATCGAGCGTATGGGCTACGTTCAGATCGTAGTCGTAACGTCCAAACCACCTGAAGGTCTTGCCCTCGGGAATCCGTTCGAGATCCGAGGTGTCGATGCCGTGAGCATCAAAGACCTCTTGCTCAGCCCCGCCAAAGTCTCCTCCTACCACACCGACAATGCGAACATCGGTGTAGTAACTGGCGGAGATTGAGAAGTGGGAGGCCGAACCCCCCAGCATCTTTTCACATTTACCGAACGGCGTTTCGACTGCGTCGAAAGCCACAGAACCGACTACGAGTAAGGACATAGAGTACTAGTTTTCAGATATCAGATTTCAGATGCCAGATTGTTGAGTGTTGCCCGTCAATTGAAATGCCAAATGGTAATTGAGAAATGATGAATGGAAATTCAGATCATTTTCCATCTGTCATTTCAAATTTCTCATTTAGCATTTGAAAACCCACTTTGTGTTTACTGCTTACCACCTTTCGGCTTGATCGGACCACCCAGCGCTTGCAAGTCGGCCTCAGCCTCCTTATAAAAACCGCTATTCGGGTAGCCAGCCACCAGCCGCGATAGATAGACGCGCGCATCCTGCCGCAGTTGCTCCGGGGTCCTTTCCTTCGTCTTTTGTTTGCCGAGGTTTCCCGCCAGTCGGAGGCTACTTTCTCCAGCAATGTAAAGCACTTCGTCCATCTTGGCGAAATTAGGATTACCCGCGTCGATTTCCTCACACCGCCTGATCGCGGCGACGTAAGCTTTCTTCAACTTGAAGTAATGGCGCGCGACTTCGAGGTTGTGCAAAGAATCCTTTTCCAGATCTGCATCACGAATTGTGGACGGATCGGGGCCAGTCTTCGCTTTTCCCTGGCCATAGAAAGCCGAAGCGGAAATAAACAACGCCGTTATCAGCACAACTAGCGTGACAAAAACTTTTTTCATAAATCACCTTTCAGCATGGGCAAAACAACTTGCCGGTTCAACAATCCCACAGACACCCAACTTGGATGCCAACTTTTTCAGGAGAGCGCATATTTCTTGACTATCGCGTCAAGTTTCTTTCGTGTCTCTTCCGGCCACAAATGGGGCGCCGTAAAGATCGCGTTCTTCAGGGCAGTGGCACACTTGCAGTTGCGCTTCTGCTCGGCCAGGCGCTTAACCGCTTCCCTCATGATGAGCTGCGCATTACGCACGTTCTTGTTTAGATACTGGATGACCAAATCGGTGGTCACGGCATCGTGTCCGGGATGCCAGCAATCGTAGTCGGTGACCAGCGCGAGCGTGGCGTAACAGATTTCGGCCTCGCGCGCGAGCTTGGCCTCCTGCAAGTTTGTCATGCCGATGACGCTCATTCCCCAGCCTCTGTAGACTTCCGACTCCGCCCTGGTGGAAAACGCGGGCCCTTCCATGCACAGATATGTTCCGCCTCGATGCGTCTTAACGTCCGCAACTTTGCACGACTCTTCAAGGACGTCTCCCAACTCCTGACAGACGGGATGCGCAAAGGTTACATGCGCCACAATTCCCTCACCGAAGAAAGTTGACGCGCGCGCGCGCGCTCGAGTTCTGTCAAAAAACTGATCGGGAATAACCATGTCGAGCGGCGCATACTGCTCCTGCAGCGAACCCACTGCCGAGGCTGAAAGGATTCGCTCGACGCCGAGTAGTTTCATCGCATAAATGTTTGCCCGAAAGGGGACCTCGGTTGGCGTGAAGCGATGCCCGCGCCCGTGTCGCGGCAGAAAGGCGACCCGATTGTTTTCGAGAGTGCCGACGATGAAAGCGTCTGACGGAGAACCAAAAGGAGTGTCGACTACGATCTCCTCGACGTCCTGGAGCTCGGGCATCTGGTAGAGCCCACTGCCGCCAATGATTCCTATGCGCACTTGTTCCATGAACCCTATTTCTGGACCTTGCAGTTGTTCTCTTTGACGTACGCAGCCAATGCGCCCTGACCGCGTTTTGCCAGCAAATCATCCATGAACGCGTTCTTCGCTTTAGGCTGTTCAGCCACCATGGCCTCGTAAGAAGTCAGCGCGCTCTCGATCCCCGCTTGTTGCGCCGCGTCCTCGTCCTGCGCCTTATCCGGATTAGCCAGCTTGTACGCGGCCATCCCGATTGTGTACTGGCCGATCAGCTCGCTGCCGTACTTGTATTTCTCGTCTATTCCGTGGACGAGTAATGAGCAAACTCCTACGCTAACCTTGTCGGTGACAATCAGCCACTGCATGGCCCAACCCCGGATCTTCTTGGCGTCTTTATCCAGAGGCTTCTGCTCCAGGAAGCGGGCTGCTTTAATCAGCTTCTCAGCAGCGTCCTTCTCGTCCGTTTGACCGATCGAACCAAACCCAAGCGGCGTTAGAAGAAACAACAAGATCACGCAGCCAATCGTCGCGTATGCTCTTTTCATAACCGTTCTACCTCCCTCGGGTTGATGGGAACCGCGTTGAGCTTTCCACCATTCTCCACAATCCGACATAACGGCTCATCCGGATCGTGATAGAACAAGCACGCCCAGCCTTCGCGCGCGGCCTGGGGCAAAAGCTTCTTCTTCACTTCGAGCGTCTCTGCCGGATAAAGATCGTAGCCCATGATCCAGGCAAACGGAACGTGCGCTCGCATCGGCACCAGATCGGCAAAACCAAAGAGCGTCCGGTCATCGCGATCCAAGCGCCAGCACTGCATCGATCGATTGTGTCCCGCATACGTTTCCATGCGCAGGCCCGGCACCACCTCGTAGTCCGGTTCCTTCAGTTCCAGTTGACCACTAGCAAGCAGTGGCCGCCAATTGTCAGGCAGATAACTCGCGCGGTCTCGCTCGCTGGGAGCTGCAGCGTGTTCCAGTTCGCCTTTGGAAACAAAGTAACGGGCATTTGGAAACGCAGGCACAGCCTGACCGTCTCCGTTTAGCGCCGTATTTCCGCCTGCATGATCAAAGTGGAGATGAGTATTGATAACGATGCTCATGCTATCCGGCTCAACGCCAACCGAGCGTAGCGATGTGGCCAGCGATCGCTCGCGCGTAATGCCAAACATCTCGATGTGTTTCGCGGACCACTTCTCGCCGATTCCCGTTTCGATCAGTATGCGCTGGTCAACTGTCTCAATGAACACGCAATTCATGTTCATTCTGATCCGGTTCTGATCGTCAGGCGGACAAACCCTTGACCACAAAGTGCGCGGGACAACACCAAACATCGCGCCTCCGTCGAGGCGAAACTCCGTGTCGGGAACAATCTCCACGCGGTAGTCACCAAAATGCATGGCGTTTAGCTGAGCGCCGCTTTACTTCTTACGCGGCTTGGCCTCGCTCTTCTTTGGGGAATCTCCCGGCTTCGGCGCGTGCGGATTCTCTGCCGGCTCGACTGGCTGCGCCTGACCGGATTGTTCCGGGCCCGGGGCGAATCCGGGAGGCAAGCCTTGCTGTGTCTGCGGCGGCTCAGGCATTTTCACCTGAAAGTTTTCGGCCACCGTCACATGGGAACGACTCACAATTTCGTCCAATACCTTTTTCTGTTTTTCCTGCTCGACCGCGGCGCGCGCTTTATCGCGGCCACTCTTTGGCGGTGCAAACGGATTGTCACCCTCGCCGGCGGCCTCGCCGATCAAAATGTGCCGCGCATGGATTTTCTCTTCAGATTTCCCATCCTTGGTTTCCGTCTTACGCTCGTCGAGTTTGATAATGTGGTAGCCAAACTTCGATTCAACCAGATCGCTAATCTCTCCGGGCTTCAAAGCAAACGCAGCCTGTTCAAACTCGGGCACCATCTGGCCTTTGCCAAACCATCCCAGATCGCCGCCTTTATCTTTGCTTCCAGGATCAGTGGAAAATTCTTTGGCCAGTTTTGAAAAATCCTCGCCGGCGCGTACTCGCTTCAACACTTCCTCCGCTTTGGCGCGATTCGGCTTTGCCTCCAATTCCGGATGCTGCTTGAGATAAGCATCGACTTCCGCGTCCGTGGCCGTCATCTTGTCTTTCAACTGCTCCTGCGCGTACGTTTGGGCCAGGATACGAGCCTGTTCAAGCCTTGCCTGCAAGTCGACAGCGCGTTGCTTATCGGTGCCGGCGGCAATCGCCCGTTGTTCGCCAATCAGCACTTGTCCTAGTTGCCGCCTGACCTGCTTCAGTTGTTCATCAGGGATTTGACCGCCGGCCATCTGGGGGTTCTTGGCTTTGGCGTCGTTTATGAACTGGTCAAACTTTGCCTGGTTGGCGGGCTGTTTGAAAAAGTCTTCCACCTCCTGGTCGGAAATATTTGGGCCCGCGGCGCCGGTCCCCTGTGATTTGAAATAATTTTCAGCGATGACGACAGATCTAACGAGGTCGAGTTGACGTTTCACGTCCGGCCGGTTGCCAATGCCCTTGGCGCGGGCCTCTTCGGCAACCGCCAGCAGTTTGTGCAGGTCATCTGCAAAGTCTTTTCGTGCCGCCGGGTCGGACGCGAGCCGGGCGCGAAACTGTGGCGGCTGGTCTTCCGCAATCAGTGCCATGTCTTCCGCTGAGAGGTTGAGGATTTCAGAGCGGCGCGCCTTCACTTGCCAGACGATCAATCCGACGGCAAACACTACGGCAACAGCAGCCGCAATCCAAGCTTTAGTAGTTGAACTCAAAATAATTATCCTTTCAAAAAAACAGATTTAATCGTGCTGCACTAACTCGAGCAGTACGCCATTAGCCGACGAGGGATGAACAAATGCGACCAGACAACCGCGCGCGCCCAGCCGTGGAGTTTCATCAATTAACCGAGTCCCCTTCTCCTTTAATTGGGCCAGCGCCGCTCGAATATCGGGAACCCTTACCGCAACGTGATGAATTCCCGGGCCGCGTTTCTCCAGAAACTTTCCCACCGGCGAATTCTCGCTTAGGGGTTCGAGCAGTTCGATATGAGTTTCACCAATGGGCAGCATTGCAACCTTAACACCTTGCGCTGTTACCTCTTCTGTGAAGTCTACCGGCAACCCCAGGGCGTCGCGCCAAAGCGCGAGAGCCTCGTCGAGTTGGCGCGTGGCAATCCCAATGTGATCAAGCTTCATAAGATAGAAGTCAGTAGTCAGTAGTCAGTAGTCAGTAGTTTGAATGACAAATGAAAAATCTTAAATGACATATGGAAAATCTTCCTCTTCCATACACTTCGCCAAACGACCACGGACAACGGACTACTGACCGCCGCCCATTAACTCTTCTACCGCAGAATAAGGGTCTCTTTGCCGGCTGGCAACTTCACTGGCCAGCCGATCGAGTTTCTCGGATGCGGAATCCGACTCCAGAGTTTGCGTCACGAGGCGTTCGCGCAGCAACTCAAGGATGCGCCAGCGCGCTATCGCCCGGCGCCGGCCGTCCCCACCTTTTGTTTCCAGATGGAAGTCACGATAACTCTCAATCGCCGCCGCTAATTCCTGAATTCCTTTGCTTTCAGTGGCTACCGTCTTGACGATCGGAGGATCCCAGGAATCTTCTCGCGCAGCGAGCGACAGCAGCGCTTCCAACTCTTTTTCGGTCGTGTTAACGCCCTCGCGATCGGCTTTGTTAATAACAAAGATGTCGCCAATCTCCATGATCCCGGCCTTGATTGCCTGAATGTCATCGCCCATTCCCGGCACGAGCACGACCACCGAAATGTCCGCGGCCTTCACAACTTCGACCTCGTCCTGGCCGACACCGACTGTCTCGATAATGATTTTGCTATAGCCCGCCGCGTCGAGTATTGAAACAGCATCGACCGTAGTGCGGGCCAGTCCGCCCAAATTTCCTCGAGTCGCCATCGAGCGAATGAAGACGCCGCTATCGAGGCCCAGCGTCTGCATGCGAATCCGATCCCCCAAAATCGCTCCGCCGGAGAATGGACTCGAAGGGTCGACGGCAACAATCCCAACGCGCTCACCCTGCTGCCGGTAGTGTAAAGCGAGTTTGTCCACCAGCGACGACTTTCCCGCGCCGGGCGGGCCCGTAATTCCAATTACCAGTCCGCGGCCCGTCAAGGGAAAGATTTTCTTCATCAACTGTGACGCATCTTTAGAAACATCTTCTACCTTGGAGATGGCGCGCGCTACCGCGCGGGTGTCGCCTGCCGCGATACGATCGACTAGTGACGTGTTGTTATTTGCGGAGTCCACTTGCTAAACCGCCTGCTGGAGGATTTCACGGGCGATGATGATTCGCTGGATCTCAGAAGTTCCTTCACCAATCGTGCAAAGCTTCGAGTCCCGCCAGTACTTCTCCGCCGGATAATCTTTCGTGTAACCGTAACCGCCATGTACCTGAATAGCTTCCTCGCAAACGTTTACGCTCACTTCGGAAGCGAATAGCTTGGCCATCGACGATTCTTTCGTAGTCTTCCTGCCCTGGTCTTTCATCCACGCCGCTCGATACATCAGCAGTCGTGCCGCGTCTATTTGCGTCGCCATGTTGGCCAACTTAAATTGAATCGCCTGAAACTCGGATATCGGCTTGCCAAACTGTTGGCGTTCTTTGGCATAGCGCAGGGCCGATTCGTAAGCGCCCTGGGCTATGCCAACTGCCAACGCGGCTATCGAGATTCGTCCGCCATCGAGAATCTCCATGGCATTCACAAAACCCTGGCCTTCGTCGCCCAGACGGTTCTCGTCCGGCACGCAGCAGTCTTCGAATACCACGCTGGCGGTTTCAGAAGCGCGCAAGCCGAGCTTGTTCTCCTTCTTCGAAGGGGAGAAGCCCGGCATTCCCTTTTCAAAGATAAACGCAGTAATTCCCTTACTCCTCTTTGAGCGATCCGTCACCGCAAAGGCCACGCAGGTGTCGGCATGAATCGCGTGCGTAATAAAATTCTTCGAGCCATTCACCACCCAGTCGCCATTTTTCCTTACTGCCGTCGAGCGCGTTCCGGAGGCGTCCGAACCGGCGCTGGGTTCCGTCAAGCCCCAGGCGCCCAAATGCTTGCCGCCAGCCAATGGTACGAGAAACTTTTGTTTCTGCGCTTCCGATCCAAATTGATAGATATGATTCGAGCAAAGCGAGTTGTGCGCTGCTATCGAAATGCCGACCGAGCCATCAACGCGCGAGAGCTCCTCGATGATCGTGGCGTACTCAACATAGCCCATCCCGGCGCCGCCATACTCTTCGGGGAAAAGCACGCCGGTTAATCCGAGCTCGGCAAGTTTTGGCTGAAGCTCGATCGGGAAATGTTGCGCTTCGTCCCACTCCATTACGTGCGGCGCGATCTCTGCCTCGGCAAACTCACGCACGCTCACCTTGATCTGTTTCTGTTCTTCAGTTAATTCGAATTCCATTCGTGTTCCCTGCAAACCCAAACTCAGGCGGCGAAACAAACGCATCCCCGCCTGTCAAGATCTGACAGGCTAACCGTGCCTGTCCATTGGCAATTAATCGTCGGAATGCGGTAAAAGTTATTCTACCTCATTGGCGCGAAGAACCGTGACCGGCCACGTGAGACTTTGTCGTTGGCCTGGTTCTAGTTCGCGGTCGTCTCTGCGTGAGGAGCTTCACCTCTTCGGCCGTGAGCCGGCGCCATTTCTTCGGCTTCAAATCATCATCACGCAAAGATCCAATGCGCGCACGGCGCAACTTGATTACGGAGTGTCCGATGAGATCAAACATTCGCCGGATCTGTTGGTTCTTTCCTTCGTGAAGCAGAATCTCAAACCAGGTGTTGGTTTCTGTTTCACCCAGTCTTCTGATTTTTGCCGGGGCCGTGCGCGTGCCGTCATCGAGTGTGACGCCGCGCCGCAAACGTTCAATGGTCTGCTCGTCTGGCACGCCTTTCACTTTTGCTTCGTAAACCTTTTCTACTTTGTTGCGCGCCGACGTAATGAAATTCGTGAAGTCGCCATCATTGGTCAGCAACAACAGGCCTTCGGTGTTGAAGTCGAGCCGGCCAACGGGATAGAGCCGTCCCAGGGATTCGGGCAAGAGTTCCAGGACGGTGGGACGGCCTTCCGGATCAGTAACACTCGAAAGATACCCGCGCGGCTTGTTTAGCAGCACGTAAACTCTTGCGCGCCGCTCGAGCGAGATATTGATGAGCTTGCCGCGAACCTTTATGTGATCGGTTTCCGGGTCGGCCTTCGTTCCCAGTTCGGTAATCACCTTGCCATTAACCGTAACCTCACCAGCGGTGATCATCTGCTCGGCATGACGACGCGACGCAATGCCCGCAGCCGCGATTAGTTTTTGTAGTCGCTCTTGCATAA
>JBGQJH010000073.1:0-8603 GCA_041498935.1 Pyrinomonadaceae bacterium
CAAGTGTGGCGAGGAAACACTGAAAACCTGGGACGAGCTCGGGGATGACGAGCGGGAAGTAGTCCGGCGCTTGCCAGGTTCGGCCGGCTATAAAGCGTCGGAGCGCCAGGTAATGCATCGGTGGTGCACGCGCTGCTGGCACGAAGAGGCTGAGGATGTTGAGCACCTCGCATAAAAGCTGTGGGGCGCACTTGCGTGCCCACTCGACCGTTCGCGCCTGGCGGCGCTCATTGCAGGCAAGATGCCTGCGCTCCCAGCGCGGGCGCACACGCAGGCCCCTACGAGTTCAGTCAGCCGTGATCCGATCGTAAGCCTCACGTATGGCGCGCATTCGTTCACGCAAGGTTTCGCTGAGGCCGGCAGGCGATTCGAAACCGAGCCGTTTCGCAATTTCCTTGAACGCCGGATAATCTGTTGACGGCAAGGCTGCGACTTTGCCGGCGATAAGCCGGAGATGGTGATCTACGGAGCGCAGCAGATCGTAACCTTGGCTAAGCGCTTCATCGTCGCGAGTGTCTAAAGATCCGTTGGCCTCGAGGCGTTCCAAAGTTGCGCGGGTCGAACGTTCCTCACCTTCATCGGCGACATCATCGCGAAGCTGGAGATAACGCGCGGCAAAGTAAACGTCGAGCATGCCACCCGCGGAATATTTGATGTTTATGTCGTGACGCCTTCCCCGACCGCCATTGCGACGCTCCTTGTGAACGCCACTGTCACTGCCATTGTGACCGCCACTTTGACGCCCATTCTGACTCAGGCCCCCGCCTTTCTCCCTTTCCAGGCGCTCGCGCACGCGGCGGGTCTCCTGTCTCAACTCCTCTGAATTGATCGCGCGTGCCTTTTCATGGATAGCGTGTCTGGCGTGCGTTTCAACCATTCTGCCAAGTTCCAGATCGCCGGCCACAGCACGCAGCTTGACGTAAGCAAGCCACTCCCAAACTGCGCTGCGCTGGCTTACGTAGTCGAGAAATCCTTCAGAGCTGGTGACCAGCGGACCGTTTTTACCATTAGGACGCAGCCGCAGATCCACTCGATAAAGATAACCCTCGCGAGTTACGCTGGAGAGCGCCGTGATCATTAACTCGACCAGACGCGCGTAGGCTTCATCCTGTGTGAGGGAAGCGACCGGCGACGAAACGAGAGAATCGTAGACGATAGTGATGTCGAGGTCCGATCCATAATCCACTCCGCCGCTGGCCAACCGCCCAAGAGCGAGCACGCTTAGGCGCGGCCCTGCCGCCAGCGGGCCATAGCGTCGCACCATTTCACGCCGCGCAATGAGGTAGGCAACGTTAATACTGGCGACCGCAAGCTCGGTTTGAAGTTCATTTGACGCCGGCAGAGAAAGCCTCCCGGCAGCGTCTTCGTTGCCGAGTTCAACAAGCGCTCTCGACCATTCTCGACGCAATGCTGAAAGTTCCGCGGCAAAATTTTTTTCCCCGTCAATACTGGCGCGTAGCTGGGCCCGATAGTCTCGACGTCGCCGCGGCTTGTCGGTTCCGAGCGGACCCAGCGAACCAATGAGGGCCGGATTGCCGGTCACCATTTCACCGAAGAACTCGGAGACGCCGCAAAGACGCACTAGGCCCGCGAGATTATTTTCAGAGAGGTCTATTTTGCCTGTGGATTTTTCCAGCGACGCGGAGACGCGCGCGGTTAGCATGAGGGCACGTTGCGGATTGATCGAGTCGTGCGCTGCTTCGCGCAGCAGGCACGCTAGCGATTCCGCGTTTGCCACAGGCTCCCCAACCTCCGTGGGTTTCAGATGCGAAACAAAAACTCTCGCGGCGGCATTCAATATCCGAGCCTCATCCCGAAATTCATCGTCGCTCGGAGCATGATCAGCCGGCTTCACGGTGGGCAGTGGTTCACTCGTATGCTCTTCACTCACACCGCGATCATCGTCTGCAAAAACGCGGTCGTAAGCTTTGCGAACGTTGGTGGTGTGCAACCTCAGCGCGCTATCAAAATCACCCAGGGTAGTTGCGCCGGAAAAACCCATCCGTCTCGCGACCAGCGTTCGCTGTGCTTCAGTTTGCGGCACCGTGTGAGTTTGCAGTCCATGCTCCATTTGCAGGCGATGCTCAAGCGTGCGCAGGAATAGGTAGGCGTCAGACAACTCCGAGCGCTCCTGTTCCGAAATGAGATTGCGGTCTGCCAGTCGGCCCAGACTTATCAGCGTGTGTGTAACGCGCAACCATTCGTCGCGGCCTCCGTGGGCCAACTGTAGAGCCTGCGCGATGAATTCAATCTCCCTGATGCCACCGCGCTGAAGCTTTACGTTGAAGCCGGCATTACTTCGTTCAACGTTTCGGTCGATCTTCTGTTTCGCCAAACGAACACTTGCGAGCGCGTCTTTAACTGAAACATCGGCACGGTAAATATAGGGTTGCACCGCGGCGGCGAATCGGGAGAAAAGCAAACTCGAACCCGCCGCGGCGCGGCTGCGAATCAGAGCCTGACGTTCCCACGCCTGCGCAGATTTGCTGTAGTACCTAAGAGCTTCACCCAGGGAACCAGCGAGCGCGCCATCGCGGCCGTGTGGCCGTAACCGTAAATCAACGCGATACGCCGCGCCTTCACCTGCCGGGTGACCTACTAATTTGCTGATGGTTTCCGAGAGCTTGATGAAGTATTCGCGGTTGCTCAGTTTCCCCCGCTCACCCAAGCCCGCGGTCGTTCCATCATCGGAATAGATGAAGACGAGATCGATATCCGATGCGTAGTTGAGTTCGCCTGAGCCGAGCTTGCCGAGGGCGATGACGCAGAACTCAGCCGTGGCTATGCGCCCTCGCTCGTCGCGGAGCGGGGCGCCGTAGCGATTGTCGAGGTCCTGGCGCGCCAAACTCAGCGCGTAGTCCAGGATGGCATCGGCAAGGTTTGATAACTCTTCCGTCGTTTCGACCAGCGTGTGGGCGCGCCGGACGTCATGGAGATAAATGCGCAGCAGCTCGCGGCGGCGGAATCGGGCAAACAAAACCTGCGGAGTCAAAGATGAGTTTGTCAGCGCGAAGCGAGCCAGCGACTCCTTGAGCTGGTCCCCAGTTCTGACGCGAACGTCCGCACGCTCGCGTCTGAGCCACGATAAGTAGTCGGGATTCTGCTCCAGCGTCGTGGCCAGTAAAGGACTCCAGGCCGCCAACGCCAACGCATCGGAAAGCAAGGCTGGGTCGCGGATTAGTTTTTGGTGTGTGCGAGGCTGCTCGTTAGTGAGACGGTCCAGAAAGAGGCGCGCGCCCTTCTCGTCAGGCAGATCGCGAACTAGCGATTCAACTTTCGCGTCGAGATTTTGCACGCGGACATATTACGCCAGATGAGTCGGGAGTCATGAGTCGGGAGTGTACAGTCAGCATCACGGTTGACTCCGGACTCCAGACTCCCGACTCTTGTTCTAGATATCGAAGTAAAGTGAAAACTCCAGCGGATGTGGACGCATGCGCAGCGGAGTGATCTCTTTATCGCGTTTGTAGTTAATCCAACGCTCGATCAATTGCTGACTGAAGACGTCACCCTTCAGCAGGAAATCATGATCTGCCTCGAGCGCCTTCAACGACTCATCCAGCGAGCCGGGCAAAGTTGGCACATCCTTGAGTTCTTCCGGCGAGAGATCGTAGATGTCCTTTTCCAATGGCTCGCCCGGATCGATCCGGTTTTGAATGCCGTCGAGGCCCGCGAGCAGCATGGCTGAAAAAGCCAGGTAGGCATTGCAGGAAGGATCGGGCGGACGGAATTCCAAACGCTTCAGTTTCGGATTGGTCGAAAACATGGGAATCCGAATCGCCGCCGAACGGTTCCTCGCCGAGTAAGCAAGGTTAACCGGCGCTTCAAATCCCGGGACCAGTCGCTTATAGCTGTTCGTTGTCGGCGCGGCGAACGCGACTACCGCGGCCGCGTGTTTCAAAAGCCCACCGATATAGAAGCGAGCCATTTCCGAGAGTCCAGCATAGCCTTCGCCGGCGAAGAGAGGTTTATCGCCTTTCCAAAGTGATTGGTGACAGTGCATTCCTGATCCGTTGTCGCCGTAAAGCGGCTTCGGCATAAACGTCGCTGCCTTGCCATACTGGTACGCGGTATTGCGGACTACATATTTAAAGATTTGCAGGTTATCGGCCGTTCCCAGCAGCGTTGCGTAACGGAAGTCAATTTCACACTGCCCAGCGGTGGCGACCTCGTGGTGATGACACTCTACCGTTACGCCACACTTTCCCAGGGTCAGCGAAATCTCCGAACGCAAATCGCTGAGCGTGTCAGTCGGCGGAACCGGAACATACCCTTCTTTTGGGCGAATTCGGTAACCGAGATTCGTACCCTGGAACTCGTTCGCATCACGACCCGTGTTCCAGTGACCCTCGTCCGAATCGATCGTGTAACCGGCCGACTGTTGTTCGTTATGAAACTTTACGGAGTCGAAAACAAAGAATTCCGCTTCCGGTCCGAAATAGGATGTGTCGGCAAGACCGGTAAACTTCAGATAGTTTTCCGCGCGCACAGCCACCGAGCGCGGATCAAAGGGATAGCCCTCCTTGGTAATGGGATCGACGGCATTGCCGATCAGGCACAGGGTCGGGTGGTCGGCAAACGGATCCATCCACATTCGGGATGCGTCAGGAACCAGCAGCATGTCTGATTCATGAATTGCAGCCCAGCCGCGAATCGATGAAGCGTCAAAACCAAAGCCATCCTCGAAGATGCCTTCGCCGAGTTCGCCGATGGGAAAGGTTAGGTGTTGCCAGGAACCAGGTAGGTCTGTAAAGCGCACGGAAACAAACTTTGCCCCTTGATCAGAGGCATATTTCAAGACAGTCTTTGCATTCATGAGTTCTCCTGCTTACGGAAAAATGGAGTGTTAGGGGTGCTCTTCGCCCCGGTGCATTAATTGGCGCGAAGTACTTCGGAAGCCGGAAGTGGCTAAGGAAAGAGCCGAACGTCATAGCGCGACGGCGCGTAAAAAAGAAGGCATTATAGTTTGGCAGCTTAGCATGTCAAGGTTTTTGCCGCCACTCGGCCGCAGAAGGTGCCCATTTGCCCGTTAACTCCTTGTTACCTCATGGTTTAAGGCGCCACGAAAAGTAAGCTGAAACAAAAAAGTTATAGACCGACCCCGCGTTTTCTGTTACATTGCGGCACCAAGCGTCCCATCCAGAAATTCTCCGCTACTCGAGCTCGGGATGTGTACAACTACGCTTTGGCTTCGAGAATCAAGAACATAAGAGTTTTTCCGCAGGCAAGTCAGGAGACCGCGAATTGACCACTGCAATTGAGCAGACGCTCGAAACCTATGGCATCGAAAACTGGGGCGCTGGATACTTTGACGTAAATCGCAAGGGAAACCTAATCGTCCGCCCCGCCGAAGGTGACGCCCGCTCCGCAGATCTAAAAGAGATTATCGACGATCTGGCCCGGCGGGGCATTGGCGCGCCGGTGCTCTTGCGCTTCCCTCAACTGGTCGCCGCGCAAGTCAGGAAACTTCAGCGCGCCTTCAGTCGCTCCATCAGGGAGTTTGAATACCAGGGCGCGCATATGTGCGTCTACCCGATGAAGGTCAATCAACAGAGATCGCTGGTTGAGGAGTACTTGCGCGAAGGCTCGCGCTACGACTTTGGACTGGAGGCCGGCTCAAAAGCAGAACTCTACGCCGCGCTAGCCCTGGAACAAACACCGGACAGCCTGCTGGTGCTTAACGGTTTCAAGGACGAAGAATTTATCGAGCTGGCATTTGCCGGCGCCCGCTGTGGCAAGCGCGTGGTAATCGTGATCGAAAAACTCAGCGAGCTCGATCACGTGCTGAATATCGCGGACCGCTACGAAAGCGGCGCCATCCCAATTCTCGGCATGCGCGTCAAGCTCTACTCGAAAGGCTCCGGCCGCTGGGAGAAGTCGGGTGGTGAAGCGGCAAAGTTTGGTCTGACTACGACAGAGATGCTCGAAGTGATTCGCCGTCTCGAACAAGCTGATCGCACCGACATGCTTAAGCTGCTTCACTTCCACATCGGTTCCCAGCTCACCGACATCAAACGAATCAAGAATGCCATGAAAGAGGCGGCCCGCGTCTACGCCAAGGTCTATCAGATGAAGGTGCCGGTGGAGCTTCTCGATGTCGGCGGGGGCATGGCCGTTGACTATGACGGCTCCAAGACAGCATTTGAATCATCCGCCAACTACTCGGCGCAGGAATTCGCCAACGACGTTATCTATGCAATCAAACAGGTCTGCGACGATGAGAACGTTCCGCATCCGACGATCATCCAGGAGTCGGGTCGTTTCCTGGCCGCCTATCACGCCTTACTAATTACCAATGTTCTGGACGAAATTGAAACTGTTGTTGAAGATATCACACCGATCGAGATCGATGACGACGACCCGCAAGTGGTGACGGAACTGGGCGAGCTTAGAGAGTCGATAACCGTAAAGAACTATCGCGAGTATTACCACGATGCGCTGGAACATCGCGAAGAGTTGTTCACGCTTTTCAACCTTGGTCTGGTTTCCCTGGAAGATCGCGCGAAAGGTGAAGTTTTGTTTTGGGACGTTTGCGAACGCGCGGACAAGCATGCTCAGCAAGCCAAGTATGTCTCGGAAGAATTCGATGATCTCCGCCGGTTGCTGTGCGCCAAGTATTTGACTAATTTTTCAGTGTTTCGTTCGGTTCCGGACCATTGGGCGCTCGATCAACTTTTCCCGATCGTCCCGATTCACTGGCTCAACAAGCCGCCAACCGAGTACGCAACGCTCTGCGACATCACCTGTGATTCGGATGGCGTGGTTGACAAGTTTGTCGATCTGCATGACGTCAAACAGGTGCTCGAGCTCCATTCCCTGATTCCGGGTGAAACCTATTACCTGGCATTCCTGCTCGTTGGCGCTTATCAGGAGGTAATGGGCAACAACCACAACCTTTTTGGAACGCCGCATGAAGCTCATATCTACATCGACGACGAAGGTTATCTGATTAAGAAAGTAATTCGCGGCACGACCGTCGGTGAAGCGACTGAGCGCGCACGTTACGAGAAGAGCCTGCTTCACGATGGCTTTCGCCGCTTGATAAACCAGCGCGTTAAGGACGGTGAATTGAGTGATGCCGAGGGCGCCGATCTGGCGCAGTTTTACGAGTCGCGTTACGACACCTATACATATCTTGCGGTTAACGGAGCCAAGACGCGCTCACGGCGTAGCACCGATTTCTAGTTACTTTCTTATGAGTTCTGAAGTGAACCGGCAATCATTTACCTGACGTTCACAGTTTGAGAGGTTGACAAGTTTTATGGTTACGCAGCGAAAACCCAAAGCATCGAAGTATCTTACGACGCCCACTCGGCCCGTCCAGGTGGATCGCGATCGCTCGGTTGCTGGTCTGCTCGAGAAGATGGAGGGCGCGGGCTTTGGTGGCCGTCAGCTCGCGGAAGCTCACCGCATCTGGCTCGACATGCTCGGCGACAACACGACGATCATTGTCGCCGGCTCGGGCGCCTTGATACCGGCGGGAATGCGGCGGCTGTTGGCCTACGTGATTAAGAACCGCTTTGTCGATGTGCTGGTGCTTTCCGGTTCGCTGCTCTTTCATGATTTGCACGAAACGCTCGGGCGTTACCATTTTCAGGCGCATCCGAACATGACGGATGCCGAACTGGACGCGTCGCAGATCAGCCGCATGTGGGATCTGCTCGCGAGTGATGAGGAATACCGGGAGGCGAACGAATGGGTTGGCGGCTTTACCAACCAGCTCGACCAGTCACGTCCTTACTCCACACGCGAGTATCTCCATCTGCTGGGCCGTGAACTGGCAGAGATTGCCACGGAAGACGGCGTGCTAACGTCAGCATACAAGGCGCGAGTACCCATCTTCTGCCCGGCCATTGCCGATAGTGGCGTTGCCGTAGGAATTGCCGCCGCGCGTTTTGAAAAGAAGAACAACTTCATGTTTGATATCGTCCAGGACGTGCTCGACATGACCAACCTTACGGCGCGCGCGCGGCTCACCGGCGTTATCAATCTCGGCGGGGGTACGCCGAAAAGCTTCGTCCAACAAACAGAAGTTTCTTCGTTCATTCTCAAGAACCACCATCAGGGTCATAAGTACGCAATTCAGATCACTACGGACGCGCCACATCCTGGCGGTCGCACCAATGCGGTTTCGTTTGACGAGGGATTGATTTACGGAAAACTGGCGCGCGGCGCGCACAGCGCTTATGTGAATTGCGACGCGACCATCGCGCTACCAATTCTCATAACCGCTCTGTCGCAAACCGCGGCTAAATACCTGAAAGGCCGCAAGCGTCCTAACTTTACTTTCGGTCGCGAATTGATCGTGGAAGTGCCCTAGCAGACTGAATTACTAGGCTTGCGGATCGCCCTTGCTTCTCAGCCACGTCTAGAATCGCGGCTCTCTGTCTTTGTGGCTTGGTTGTTCACTTCTCGTTGCGCTTCCCGCCACCCTCCAACCAGCCTCTTTAACGTCATGTGCTAATCTCCGAAAAAGAAGATGACCAGGCGTGGAAAGGGCTGACGATCAGCAAGCAAGAGCAACGATGCCTAAATTACCAAGAGTAAAACCGAAGATAGTAATCAGAGCACTAAAGCGAAGTGGGTTCACGGTACACCACACC
>JBGQJH010000074.1:0-8600 GCA_041498935.1 Pyrinomonadaceae bacterium
ACAGCGCGCGCGCGAGGATGATGATTGTCGTAAGCCGTGCGCAGGTGGCGATCGGTGATGTGTGTATAGATCTGAGTCGTCGAAATATCGCTGTGGCCAAGCAGGGCCTGGACTGAGCGCGAGTCGGCGCCATGTTGCAGTAGGTGGGTCGCAAAGCTGTGACGCAAAGTGTGCGGCGAAACATTCTGAAGACCAATCGTTGCCGAGTAAGTTTTTATCGTTGTCCAGGCAAACTGGCGCGTCATTGGTTTGCCGCGGTTTAGGAACAGGTGGGGAAAGGGTGATTGACCATATTGGGCTTTAACTGACGCGTATTGCTGCAACCAGTGAATCGCGCTTTTCCCTACGGGCACGCGTCGCTCTTTGCTGCCCTTGCCGTGACAGTTCACCACGCCGGCATGAAGGTCCACCTCCGTCTGTTTCAAAGACACCAGCTCGGAAACTCGCAAGCCGGCGGCATACATCAGCTCGAGCATGGCGCGGTCGCGTATTCCTGCTGCCGTCGAAACATCCGGCGTTGCAAACAGGCGGTCGATTTCCTCTTCGGTGAGAAACTTCGGCAAGTAAGAAAATTTTTGCGGCGTGTCGAGATCTTCAGCCGGATTATGCCTGATATGATCGTCGAGCATCAGGAAGCGAAAAAAACCACGCGCCGCGCTAACCGCTCGGGCCACCGATGAAGGCGCCAGACCCTCGCGCGAAAGCTGCGCAATCCATTTGCGCAACTCCGGTCGCGTTAGTTCTGCCAGCGATTTGCCGGCCTTGCTGGCCCAACGATCGAGCCGCGCCAGATCTCTCCGGTAGCTCTCGAGCGTGTGACGCGCCAGTCCCTTCTCGACCTGAATGTAGGTCAGATACTCCTTGACGAGATCGCGTTGATGGGTTGTTATCGGCACCAGCTAATTCCTTAACCATCTCCAAATGATTTCTTCAACAGATTATAGTCGAGTTTGATGGCGTTAGCGCGAGCTGGAAAGTGGCAAGTGGCATCAGAACCGGGAGCGGTAGCGACTGGCCAAACACTTGACACTCTCGAACGTCCGCCCCCGGTTCGGATAAGCTGATACAGTCTGAGCGTTGGGGCCGATCGCTACCGCTCCCGGTTCGGATACTGCAGCCCTTTGAAGAACGTCGTGCGAAGCGCCTCCCTCGAACGGGCCGCTACCACCTCTTTATTCGTAACGCAGGCACTCGATGGGATCGAGACGAGAGGCTTTGCGAGCGGGCCAGACGCCGAACAGGAGCCCGACGCCGACGGAGACCGTGAGCCCGGAAACAACGGCCCAGGTGGGAATGGCAGCCGGCAAGGCGGGGACCAGCAGCATGATGATCTTACTTATGCCAACCGCGAGCACGACGCCGAGAATGCCGCCCAGAAAAGTCAGCGTCATTGCTTCAAATAGAAACTGCCGCACAATGTCTTTGCGCCGCGCGCCGAGAGCTTTGCGCACGCCAATCTCTTTTGTTCGTTCCGTCACGCTCACCAGCATGATGTTCATCACGCCGATGCCGCCTACCAGTAGCCCGAGGCTGGAGATGGCGATCGCAATCAGTCCGACCATGGCAGTAATACTGTCAAACTGTTCGATAAACTTGTCGGCGGTCTTGATATCAAAGTTGTTTGCGTCGCCAAACTTCACATTTCGGCGACGGCGCAAAATTTCTTCCGACTGTTGCAGCGCCTCAGTCGTCTGCCCGGGCCGCGCCTTAATAACCATCAGCAAATAACCCTTGGCGGGGGCGATCTTTTGCGCGGTTCGAAAGGGAATGAATACGGCGTTGTCTTCTTCGTTTTCACCGAAGAAACCCGCCTTCCTTTTTTCCAGGACACCTACGACTTCGAAGTTGTAGCCACCCATGCGCACCTGCGTTCCGGCGATCTGGTTCTGACCGGGAAAGAGCGCGTCAGCGGCGTTGACTCCGATGACCATCACATTCGCGCGCTGCTGGTCGTCGTTATCAGTTATGAACCGGCCTTCCTTGAGCGCAATGTTGACAATAGCGGCGTAGTTTGGCGAGACACCTTGCGTGTTGCCCCAACGGTAATTGTGACCGTTATAGGTGACGTTATCGTCGAAAGGCCCGCCGCTATAACCGATGTTGGGCGCCACATGCCCCACTTCTTCCACCGCGCTGGCCTGGGACTGGATCGCTTCGGCGTCAGCCACGGTTAACGGTTTTCTGGTCCGCTCTGAGCGATCCTCACTCGTGCGCGGGCCGGTGGAGAGATGGAAAGCGTAAATATTATTGGTGCCGTATTCTTCGATGATGGCGACGATATTCTGGCGCAAACCCGTGAGTATGGAAGCGATGGTGATTGCAGTCATGACACCAATCACGATGCCCAGCACCGTTAGGAAACTTCTGAACTTGTGCGCACGCACGCTATCAAGCGCCATCCGCAACGTCTCACGCAATACACTTCTTGGGAGTTTTAGTTTCATTCCTAAACCCGGCTCTAAACAATCGTTTGGATTACGTTGCTTGCGTCAGCGCCAGAATCGGATCGAGCCGCGCTGCCTTAAACGCCGGATAGATTCCCGCCACCATTCCGATCGCGGTCGAAACAATCAGCGCCAGCAGGATGTAACCAATAGTTATGGTCATCGTGATCGACGCCAGGGCGGTGATCAATGCAGTTACTCCCCACGACAGCAATAGTCCAAGAACTCCGCCAAGCGCGCACAAAATGCCCGACTCGATTAGAAACTGAAGCAGAATTTGTCTTCTGGTGGCCCCCACAGCTTTTCGCAGTCCAACTTCAAAAGTTCTCTCCGTAACACTGACCAGCATGATATTCATCACCACTATGCCGCCCACAATAAGTGTGATGAGCGTGATAGGAACTACCACCGCCGCAATGCTGCCGGTGAATTGATCGATCTGATTGTTGAGTTCTTCAACGTTGACCAGGCCGAAGTCGTCTTCTTCGTTTCCATTCAGCCGGTGCTTGTTTCTCATCGCCACGCGCGCGTCTTCAATCGTTGCCTGAAAGGTCTCGCGATTGCGACCTTTGCCGTGAATCTGCAAACCGTTGCGCCCGAAGATTTGCAGATGAGTAGTCACGGGAATGTACACATGCCGATCAAAGGAATCTCCGAAAAACGATCCGCGCTTCTCCTCAACGCCGACGACGCGCATGGGCAGTCCGCGAATCTTCAGCAGCTTGCCAAGGGCATCGGTGTTTGGGAAAAACTTGTCCTTGATATCGCTACCCAACACCACGACGAATGCCGAGCGCTGCACTTCATCGGGTGAAATGAACCGGCCCTCAGCGATTGTTTTGTCTTCGATGTCCACCATGTTCGCCGTGACACCAAAGACCAGCGCGCCGGGAAATTCAACACCTTCCTGCTTCAGATCGGACTGGCCCTGTACTTCAGCGCCAACCTCGGTGCACGAGCCGCAATGGTCGCGCACCCATTCATAATCGTCCCAATTAATTCTCTTGTTGCGCCGGTTCATTCGTTCGAAATCTTCATCTGACAAGCGACCGCTGGCTGCAATCCGCGCCATCATAAAGTGGTTGCTGCCGAGCACTTTGGCCACTTTGTCGACAACATACGTGTTCAGGCCGCTGATCGAAGCCCCCACCGTCACCACCGAAGCGACGCCGATGATGATCCCTATCAACGTCAGAAAAGCCCTTAGCTTGTGGGCAAAAATCGACTGGATCGCAATCCTCAGAGCGTCAGTGTAAAAGGAAAAAAAGGCTTTCATTGTTATTTCGGGCAGAAAAGTTTCGCGCCATAGCCTGTACGACAGTTTTCCGGAGAAAGTTTATTGAGATTAAGTTAGACGCCGAAACGACCGACAGGTTCCCACACTTCGGCTCTACCTAATAAGACGTTCAGCTGGAGTGTTTGTTAACAATCAGGTTAGTTCCACAGTCGGCCGATCGACAGGTTTGAGAGAGAACTTGTCAGCCCAGCGTATGCGCCCCGTGACCTGCATCGCCACGAACAGAGTGACAACCGATCCAATCGTGATTGCGAGGCCAGTGAATCCATTGAGAAAGAAGGCATAGGAAAACATTACCAGGTAGACAAATTGCGCCAGCGCCGCCTCGCGACTCGCAAAGTGAAGCCCGACAACCAGGCGCAGGTAACTCACAACAAGAAAGACTGACACTGCCGCGGAGATGGCAAACGCCACATGAATTGAGACATGATCCACAAGGTAGGCCAGCAGCAGATGGAAGGAGAAAAATGCCGCCGCGAGAAAGAAATAGTTCATCGGGTGCAGCTCGATACCCCGCATCGTAGTGATGATTAGCATCAGAAAAAAGAAAAAGAAAAGCGAGACTGGCGCAAAGAAACTTATTCTGCCGGCAAGCGGTCCGGGCTGAAGCTTCTCCGGCATCACCATAGCTATCTGATAGCCCGACACCAGGTTCTTATAAGACCACGCAAGATCCCAACCATTGTCAGTCTCATGTTTCTCCGAAGGGGAAAGCGTGTTGTCCGGAAAATCAATGTCTTTGAAGTTGGTCTTCATCTTGAGCGCAAAGTCGCGAACCTGCGCCACGTCCTTACTGCCAAAACTGTAGCGCCACTCATTGAGGCCCTGGGATCGATAGCCGACCGCCAGGCGCGCAATCTGTCCGGCCGGGACCTTGACCGAACCAATGGCAGCATTCTGTTGATTGCTAATCGCCACCGGCGCGCCGTCAACATTAAAAATCAGATCGTCATAGATTGCCTTCGCCGTCGGGAAGTTGAGCACGAAATTGACAACCTCTTCTTTGTCGCTGCTATTGCGGAAGCCGTAAGCGCCGGCAAAGGCAACTTTGTAAGTGCTGTACCAGAGTAAGCCTTTCTGCCGGTGCTCCAGATCAAGATTCACGTCAACTGCGCTGCTTTCCAGTTGCAGCGGAATTGTGACTTCATCCTGAATAGTCTTCACAATTTTCTTGCCATTTTCAGTGCTCTCTTCCTGCCGAGGCACAATGTGCTTGAACGAGGCGATCGGTGGCGACTGGTCTTGCGGCGCGCCCCACGTCGAGGCCACACGATCGTTCGAGGTCGCGGCAGAATCGTAGGTGCGAGAAAAAATAGTACCGCCCAGAATTGCCCAGGCAATGGAGGTGCAGATAAAAATGAAGGCGATGGCAATGATTCGTTTGGTCATACAAGTGCTCCCTTTAAGATTCAGAATCTGAGATTCGATTCTCGTTTGCCACACTCAGGTGGACAATGTGGTAATCCACGCTCGACACATGTGACAACTACGTGTGGTGGGATTCTCATTAAACGTCCGGGAACTGGAGAGTTTCGTAAGCTAGAGGTCCTGGTCAGAAACTCAACAACCGCAGAACTTAAATTTGAAATCTCGTTTTCTTGTGTAGCGGACTGTTTTCATGGCCGATGACGAGGTGTGTTATGAATTCACCTTCGCGAATCAGCAGGGTTGGACTCTTGCTGTCGACCGGCAAGTCGTAAACAAGAGTAGTCGAATAACTCTCACCGGGGCGGAGAGGTATCGTCATGGCAGTGCCTGCCGCGTGAGACTTTTCCAGCACGCGCTGAGCTTCAGCCGAAGGAAAGTACTGTTTTCCATTCTCGTCGCTGACGGTGACGACGCGCGAATTCGGATATAGCAAGCCGTTGCCTCTGGTCGAGCTGATCGTGTTCTCGTCAAAGCGAGTCCTGATAGTTACCACGCGGAACACGCCGGCAGCCGTTATCTGACCAGGCGCATCACCTAAAGTCTTTGTCTCGCGCACGTCGGTGACGGAATAAGCCAGGTGGCAATCGATTTCGCAGAAGTGTTTTTCCTCGCCTCGCGCCAGTACCTTCTCACTGCTGGCAAAGGAAAAGATGAGCAGGATGACAAGATAGAGCCCGGCCACGAGTGCGATAGTTGACAGGGCAAGCTTAGTGAGCCAAAACTTCTTCCTGACTACGGAATAGATAAATGCGAGGCCTACGACAAAAAGCAGAAAGCCTGTCCCCAGAAATGCCAACGCCCCTACCGGCGCCGCGAGATTTACGTTCGTATACATTTTGGATCCTCCGGTTCTGGCAAAGCGGGTCAAAGCGCTTTGCCGTGCAAAGCAATAGGGCAAAAAAAGAGATTGTCCGGCTCTAGCTATTGCGCATCTGGTGAATGATCGTCTCCATGTGGCTCAAATAGTTCTCGAGCGCGCGCCGGCCGGCGACAGTTAATTTGTATTCAGTTTTCGGAAGGCGTCCCTCAAAGGACTTGGTGCAGGCGATGTAGCCACCGTCTTCGAGTTTGCGCGCATGTACGCTCAGGTTGCCGTCGGTTGTATCCATCAGGTTTTTAAGCTCATTGAAGGTCAACGACTCGTTAGCAGCGAGCGCGCTGACGATACCAAGGCGCATGCGTTCATGAATCAAGCGGTCCAGACCAGGAGCGGGATGCTTTGCCCCGGCCTTGCCGACCGCTTGCAAGTTGCTCCACACTTCAGACTTTTTCTGAGTCGACTTCTTTAGTGCCAATCGTTTAGCCACCGTACCTCCTTGCGATAATCACTCCAAAAACAATATGCAGACCGCCGAAGCCGGCTGCCATAAACCAATCAGCAAAACCCGCTGGGACCAGAAACGCTGCCGCTCCGAGCGCCATGAAACACAGGCCCATGATAGGAACGGCGCTGACGGAAAACATCCCGCCGGTAACCACGCCGGTTCCATAAAGCAACAACCAGAGGCCGGGAATAGCGTTAGTCAGTCCGGCGCGATAGAGCACTATAGTCACCAGGGCACCCGCAAAAAGGGGCGGTGACAAGCTAAAGGCGATCTTGCGCCTGGGTCCCGAGAGCAAGGGCCTTTTCAAGGCCCGAGATTTCCGGTCCATCGACCAACCCGCAATGAGCAAAGCCACCACGGCTTCGGCAAACCAGATCGCAAGCCAGTTTGTGAACAAACTCTGTTGAGCAGCAATGAAGGACGAAGCCAGGGCGGTAACGCCGATGGCCACCTGGCCCCAACCAGAAATTAGAGTAAAGGCAGTTGCACGCTCCATCGTCTCGCGAATGTACTGGAGATTGTCCATCGCCCGGTTGTGAAGCGCGGGCGGCTCTTCTTTCTGCGGGATAACCAGGTGGATCGAGCCCATACGTGAAATAATAGCGAAGGGCCGTTGCGGTGTCAAGTACTTTATGAAGCAAAGCCGAAACGGGATTTGTTTCGAAGTACGCCTTACGACTTGAGCATGAGGGTTAAGCCCGAGCAGCACCCGAGGCGACGGCGCGCTCGGCCTTAGCGACTGCGCTGTTTCGGCGCCAGCGCATGATTAATATTACGAGCGCCCCGGTGCCCACTATGAGACTAATGATCTGCGAGGTTGAGAGGCCGCTCAGGGTTGTCAGTCCAAACAGGTCGCCGCGCGGATCGTCGCGCAAAAACTCGATACCGAAGCGAATAACTGAATAGAGCAACGCATAGGAGAGAATCACCTGTCCGCTGAAGCGCCGGTGTTTGTGAAGCCACAGCAAAAAGAAGAAGACGATCAGCATGGCAAATGATTCGTAAAGCTGCGTCGGATGGAGGTAGGTGTCAGTGGGTACACCGGTGATTTCATGCCCCAGCTCAGTAAACTTCACACCCCAGGGAAGGCTCGTTGGTTTGCCCCAGCAACAGCCAGCCGCGAAACAGCCCTGCCTGCCAAAGAAATTTCCGATAGCGATGCCGGGCGCGCAGGCGTCGGCCGTCTTCCACCAGGGAAGTTTGTAATGGCGCATTAAGAAATAGCCTGTGAGAATTGCACCAATAAGTCCACCGTAAAAAACTCCTCCGGAACGGAGAAAGTCGAGCGAGAGAAGTTGCAACGGGTGATCGCGGTACTCAGGTTCGGTGAAGAACATGAGAATCTTAGAACCGACAAGCGAAGACAGCAGCATCCAGAGGCACAGGTCGTAGATTTTCTCGCGCGGCAGCCCATCGTGAGCCGCAAGCCTTACCGTGATAAGAATCGCACAGAGGAAGGCTAACGCCAGGAAAACACCGTAGGTGTTGACCGGGAAATTGCCAATGCGAAAAAGTTCGGGATACATAAACTTCGTTGGTGGCTAGTAATCAATGAACGGTGGCAGTTAGTGACGTCTCATTCAGTCGCAGCACTCACTAAACGTAGTGCAGTACCACTGTCCTTCGCGGAACTCAAAATACGCAATCCAGGGAGGTGCAGTGGCGAGGCTTCTTGTGTTACGAGCGGCAGGCGGCGCGACCCGGCTGTAATATTTTTTTCCGGTGCCACTGGCACTCGGCGTAGTGGGAACGGCTCCCCTGGCGAGCGCTTTGTCGAAGGCCTGCCACCCATGAACCTCAGGATCATCCAGGAACTTGAATGCGTCGTCGCGCATGTCGCCATCCTGATTGTCGTCACCAGCCCCGCCGGAAAAAAAGAAATCGCGCACCATCATTTTCCTTAGCGCGTTTCGATCTCGCTTGCTAACGGCCGCTCGAAAGGATTTAAAGAACAAAGGCCAGGCTCTTTCGGCCCGAGCCTTTTCGCTTGAGCTTACTGTGCGGATCTGGGCGACAGGGCTTTGACTAGTCGCCAGCGCCAGAAGTAAAGCCACCGATATTAGGATTTGTGTCATACACTGAAAGAGAATTGCAAGCGCTGACTAC
>JBGQJH010000075.1:0-8543 GCA_041498935.1 Pyrinomonadaceae bacterium
GACACTGTTGCGCAAGAGAGAGATGTATTCGGGATGGTCCGGCCAGTTGGTGATGATCGTAAGCTGTGGGTTCCATCCGAGTTTATTCAGGCCTTCTTCCACAACGTCAAAGCACGTTCCGGTCGTCGTGGTTGAGAAATGGGGAAACAATGGCATGAGCGTCAGCTGGTCTGCACCCCAAAACTTCATCTGCTCAAGTGCCGTTTCAATTGAAGGCTCAGAACTGCGCATTCCAACTTCGACGCGCACTTCGTTTCCCGGCAGCAACCGTTGCAGACCTTCAGCTTGAATTACAGTCCACTTGAGTTGTGGCGAGCCCCCGCCGATCGCCTTATAGTTCTTGATTGAAGAGGGACCCTTGATTTGTGTAATCATGAATGCGAGCACTTGACGCAAGGGCGCGGGAATTCCTACGAGCACCCTGGGATTTGCAAACAGGCGGTAGAGGAAAGGCTTGACGTCAGCCAGCGTCCACGGGCCACCAAAGTTCAGTAACAAAACTCCTCGCTTCATAACGTTTCCTAAATCGTCCTGCTGAATAATTGCGTCGTGGAATTGTTCCGCGCGAGGCGAGCATCAAACGCCATACAGATGTTGCGCAGGAAGGCCCTGCCATCATCAGTGACCTTACACGTTTTGCCGGTCAGTCTTACCAGGTCATCACGTCTTGGTTGTTCGAGCCTTTCTGCTACTGAATCCAGATACGGCACATAGAGCTCAGATGTGTCCCAATTCGTTTCGAAGCGCGTCATCAGATTTAGAACGTGGCGCCTGAGAATCACGTCTTCGTGGTTTAGTTTGTGGCCGCGGAAGATTGGAATCTCACCTTTGCCAACTCGCTCTTCATACAGTTCGAGGGTTTTTTCGTTTTGCGCAAATGTGTCCCAGGCATCACTGATTGATGAAACGCCAAGTCCGAGTAAGGGAGCGACAAGGCGCGGCGTATAACCCATGAAATTTCGGTGCAGCGTTTTCTTAATTGACGCCTGCCACAGCGACTCGCTCTCCAGCGCGAAATGATCCATGCCGATTTCGCGATAACCCGCCGCCTCCAGCAGGCTGCGGCCAAATTCGTAAAGCTCGCGCTTTTCATCGCCAGATGGCAGATCTTTTTCAGTGAAATGGCGCTGACCCGGCTTTACCCAGGGCACGTGCGCGTAGGCATAAAACGCGATCCGATCGGGCCTCAAGCGCATCACTGCCTCAATCGTTTGCTCGATGCTTTGAAGATTTTGGAAGGGTAGGCCGTAGATTAAATCGTAGTTGATACTGTTGAATCCTAATGCGCGTGCTTCTTCTGTTACGGTGCGCACTTGCCGTTCCGTTTGAACCCGATTCACTGCCAATTGAACCAACGGATCGAAATCCTGAATACCCAGACTCAGGCGTTTAAAGCCCAGCCGGTAAAGCGTGGACAAATGCTCAGGCTGTGTGACCCGCGGGTCGGATTCGACGGAGAACTCAGCATCCGAAGTCTGATGCGCATGTTTCAGAATTCCGCTGATCAGGTCGTCTAGTTCCGCCGCAGACAGAAACGTGGGTGTGCCACCGCCAAGGTGTAACTCAGAAAGCGGGATAGGTTGTGAACGGCTTAGGCGCCCGCGGTAGAGTTCCCACTCTTTTAAAACTGTCTTTACGTACGCGGCACCAACTGAAGTGCTACCGGTTATTCGCGAATTGCAGCCGCAATAGGTGCACAGTGAACGGCAAAAAGGGATGTGCAGGTAAATCGCTGCGCCGTTTCCGTGCCGTTCAGTTAGATCCAGACTTTCTGAAACACTTGCTATCCACTCCTCAACTGTCGGCGTGTCAGTCCAATGGAGAATCGTCGGGTAGCTCGTATAGCGCGGCCCCGGTACGTCATACTTCTTCAGGAGTTCTGAGACAGTGGCGATCATTCCGGTTTACTGAATCGCTCCGGGTTGACTGTGCCGACTCCCCGGGGCCACGACTATGAGTGCCCGCCGTATCGTTGTACCGGTGGCTGTCGTCATATCGCTCCTCACGGGTCGGGCGGATTTGAAAATGGGGAAACGCTGCATCGCCCTCGCCTGAGCAACGGTTATGCCGAGGCCTTTTTGCTAGTTTGAAAGACTAACCGCTGGTTGCGGCCCGATCCTCTGCGCAATATAGCCAGTTACTTGCGCATAATTCCGCAGGTTTACTTGTGCAGATCTTCGCCAACAGCAACGAAAACGATGGAAGTCAGAAGGACAGGCGGCATTTCCGCCGCGGCCCGCTAGTTGCTGAGCATTCGCTCGATGATATTGAAAACCACTTTCATTTTTGGAAGGACTGTTTCGTGACCCTCGACAAAACTCCACCTGGTTCCGCAGCCCGGGTAGTCTCGGTAGAAGGCTCGGATATTGTGGCGCTGAGGCTAATGGAAATGGGCATGGTTCCCGGCGCGCCGGTTCGCGTCATCAAATCCGCTCCGCTGGGTGATCCGATTCAGATCTGCGTTAGGGACTATCACCTGGCACTACGCCGTAATGAAGCACGAGCCATAACTGTGATCGTGTGCGACTAATAGGACTCTCCTGCTGCTCCACTAACACCCAACCACATCCATGAGTGCGGTTACAGAAATACTTTCCGGCAACAAGGTCCATGCATCCGGCTTACGAGATTCGCACCGGCCGTTGACCATTGCCGTCGCCGGCAACCCAAATACAGGCAAGACGAGTCTTTTCAATGCCCTCACCGGACTGCGGCAGAAGGTGGCGAATTATCCCGGCGTTACCGTGGAGAGCAAGGTGGGCCAATGGTCACTCGCGCCTGCTTTGCCGCCGGCGCGCGTAATCGACTTGCCGGGCCTTTACAGCCTTGACGCGACTTCGCTCGACGAACAGATTGCTCGTGATGTTCTGCTCGGCCGTGCTTCGAAGCTAGCGGAACCCGATGTTGTTATTGTCACCGTTGATGCTACCAACCTCATTCGCAATCTTTACCTTGCTACACAACTTATCGAAACAGGTCTCCCGATGGTCGTGGCGCTGACCATGTTTGATCTGGCCGAGCGCAGTAGACTCCGGATCAATGTTCAGAAATTAAGCGAGGCTCTCGGCGTGCCTGTTGTACCCGTAATCGCAAAACGGCGTCACGGCATCGATGACCTGGGTCGAGCAGTGCTCAGTGCAGCCACGGCCGGTCTAAGACAGAAACCAGCCTGGTCTTTCTCGACGCCAGCCCAAAACAAGTTGAGCGTGCTTTCGGATCTTAATCCGCGGTCGTGGCAGGAATTGTTGACCGCGCGTTACCGATGGATTGAAAGCGTTGTTACCGAATCTGCCGAGGATGAGGATGCGCAGCAGCCGAATATTAGCGAACGCATCGACGCATTTGTGACGCACAAATTTGTCGGCCCGTTGGTTCTTTTTCTGGTGATGCTGCTGATCTTCCAGACAATTTTCTCCTGGGCAAACCTGCCCATGAACCTGATTGACCACGTATTCAGCGCGTTAGGCGATGGATTACGTGCACATTTTCCTGCGGGAATACTGACTGATCTGCTGATCGACGGCATAATCGCGGGTGTTGGCGGCGTGCTCGTCTTCCTGCCGCAAATACTCCTGCTTTTCTTCTTCATCACCCTGCTCGAAGATAGCGGCTACATGGCGCGCGCCGCTTTTTTGATGGACCGGCTGATGCGGGCCGTCGGATTGCATGGCAAAGCTTTTGTGCCGCTGCTCAGCAGTTTCGCCTGTGCTGTCCCGGGAATTATGGCGACGCGTACTATTGAAAATCCTAAAGATCGCGTGGCCACAATCATGATTGCGCCTTTCATGAGTTGTTCGGCACGCTTGCCCGTCTACACGTTGATGATCGCTGCTTTCTTTTCCGGGCAAAAGGTTCTGGGCTTCGTCTCGCTCGGCGCGGTGATTATTCTAGGAATGTATTTGCTCGGGATCGGCGTTGCGATCATTGTCGCCTGGATTTTGAAACATACGATCTTGAACGCTCCGTCGCCGCCGTTCGTGATGGAGTTGCCACCTTACCGCCTGCCAAATTTCGGCAACGTCGCCCACACTCTGCTGGCGCGAGTTGGCGTTTTCCTCAAGCGGGCGGGCACAGTCATCATGGCCATCTCAATTCTCCTGTGGGTGCTGGTTGCCTTTCCGCGATCGAGGGTAAGTAACATCTCCAAAAGTGACGATCACGCGACCCACGTAGAGGATAGTTACGCCGGACAGGCAGGACGGCTTATCGAACCATTGATTGCGCCGCTGGGATTCGATTGGAAGATCGGTATCGCATTGATCTCGTCCTTTGCCGCGCGGGAGACAGTCATTTCGACTCTCAGCATTGTCTACAATGTGGGGGGTGACTCGGGCGCGCAATCGACCTCCCTCGTGACCGCGATGCGCAACGCGAGGCGTGCAGACGGCTCACGGGTTTGGACGCCCCTGGTCGCACTCTCCTTAATGGTTTTCTTTGTGCTCGCTTGCCAGTGTATGTCAACGGTTGCAATTGTGCGCCGTGAAACGAACTCCTGGCGCTGGCCGCTTTTCATGGTTAGTTACATGCTGGTACTTGCATACGTGGCCTCGCTCGTCACCTATCAGGGCGGGCGCCTGGTCGGTTTTAATTAATGAAGATGGCTTATTGGCAAACAATTATTTCAGCGCTGATCGTGGCCGCTGCGTGCGCATACATTGGCCGGCGTGGTTGGTTGCGGCTTCGTTCGTTGGTGGGTACAACCGCAGAAATCAAATCTTCATGTGCGAGTGGCTGTGGCGGATGCAGCCATTCACGCGATGGCTGCGGAACGTAACGGCGCGTTTAGATCCCAAGAGCGACACACTCGCACCCACAAACACAAAAGGCGAATAGTAAATAGTGAACGATGGCGACCTGGCCTGTTCACCAAAGCCGGGCTGAGGAAATCTCCGCAGACCCAAGGGCTTTCTCGCATTCTTCCTGGAAATTCCTGTGAAAACTCTACCATTCAGAGCGGCACAAACGTTGCGAATAAAGAAAGACGGCGATTGGGTAGTGTCTTAGTTTGATTTACTCTCTGCGTTAACTCAGCGTGCTCTGGTCTCGTCGGCGGTGAGTTCTGGCCGTGAAAAGCTCACCGCAAGAGGCAGAGGCGGCAAAGGTTGCGCGGAGAACAGCTGAAATTAAGACACTACGGCGATTCGCAACAGGAGAGACCCATGACTACATTAAGATCCTACATCGACCCAGACCAGCAAAGCACAACCGGCCCAACTTCGTTCATGACGAAGCGGAACGAGCATGAAGTCCGTTGTGGCATGTGTGGCAGGGCTACCTACGTGGACGAAGAGACTTTTCGCTTCGTTAGTGAGGCGATTGAATCCGGATTAGACAATCCGTTTCGCTGCGAGGTGTGCGAAGAAGAGTATGACGATCTTGCCTACGAAGGATAAGCTCGGATGAACAGGCTCAGCGGCGTACGCCCAGCAATGGGCGGGGTTCGACGGCTGCCACCCTGACGCGAGCGTCGAGAATGACAGCTCCGCTCTCATGCACTACAAGAGGATTGCAGTCGAGTTCGGCGATCTGCGGAATGTCTTCAACCATTGCGCTCACCCGCAGTAGCGCTTCTTCAAGCGCGCCCACATCACAAGCCTTCGCGCCGCGAAAGCCTGTCAGTAACGGATAGGTCTTCAAACTGCGAATCATCTCCGCAGCATCTTCTTTTGAGAGTGGCGTGAGACGCACTGAAACGTCACGCAGCAGCTCCACCTGGACGCCGCCGGCGCCGCAGGCCACGACCGGACCAAATTGCGGATCGTGCACGACGCCGACCAGCATCTCGACTCCCTTCTGAGCCATGCGCTGGACCACAAACCCCGTCGGTGATTGTCCCTGCGCTTGCAGTTGTTCCGACATCTCGCCGGCAGCCGTGCGAACCTGTTCAGCGCCGTGCAGCCGAAGACGAACCGCGCCCGCTTCTGTCTTGTGAATCACGCCTGGAGCGATGGCTTTCAGCGCCACGTCTCCGCCCATCTCTTCCGCCGCCGCGCCCGCGTCTTTAGTAGTCGCGGCAAAGCGTTGTTCGATTAGAGGCAGGCCGTAGCAAGACAGGAGCGCGGCGGTTTCTTCGGGGTCAAGCCAGCCGTCGCCGCGTGAAAGCGCTGTAGCGACGACCGCAGCGGCTTCATCGCGCCGTATATTTTCAAAAAGCGGAGCGGCGGTTTCCGGTCGTTCACGCCATTCGCGATAACGAGCCGCGCGCGCCAGAGCAATCGCCGCGGTTTCGGGGAATGCGTAAGACGGAATATTCGCGTCTGCTGAGCGCAACTCTTCCGGCGTGCCTTGCGCCGAGAGGAACACGGCCAATACCGGCTTGCCTCTGTTCATTGCCCGCACGGCAGCGACGATTGCCCGCGCCACGTCCTCGGCGCGAGTGACCAGTGGTGGAGTGAAGATCACAATCAACGCGTCCACATTATCGTCTGCGGCGACTATCTCAATAGCTTTGTGATAGTCATCAGCCGATGCGGACGCGATCATATCGACAGGATTACTCGCGCTGGCTCCCGGTAGAAGAAACGAGCGCAGTTCTTGCTGGCTGCTTTCGCCTAATACGGGAACCTCCAGCCCTCTGGCTTCACAGGCATCGGCGCACAGAATTGCCGGTCCACCTGCATTCGTAATGATGCCAACCCGGTGCCCTCGGGGCAGTGGCTGATTCGCCAGCAGCGAGGCTGCATCGAACAACTCTGCGAGTGTGTCCGTGCGAATGACGCCTGCCTGACGAAAGAGCGCATCGACTGTGACATCCGAAGCGGCTATGAGCGCGCCGGTGTGCGACGAAGTGGCCCGCGCCCCCGCGGCAGAGCGGCCGCTCTTCACAACCACGATTGGCTTCTGGCGGCCAACCCGGCGCGCAATCTGGGAAAACTTTTTCGGGTTCCCGAACGACTCAAGGTAGAGCAGGATCACATCGGTGCCGTTGTCGGATTCCCAATAACGCAGCAGATCGTTTCCGGAGATGTCTGCTTTGTTGCCGACCGATACAAAAGTAGAGATGCCAAGCCCAAGTGAGTTTGCATATTCGATGATGGCTAACCCCAACGCGCCGCTCTGCGAAGAAAAGCCAACGCGTCCCGGAGGTGGCACGCCTGGCGCGAACGTCGCATCAAGCAGCACCGCGGGATCGGTGTTGGCAATGCCCATGCAATTTGGCCCAATCAGCCGCATGCCGGCGGCGCGGCAAACTCGCAGCAACTCAGCCTGGCGCTCTTGTCCTTCGTTTCCCGTTTCCGAAAACCCCGCCGAGATAACTACCAAAGCCTTGACCCCTTTGCGGCCGCATGCAGTTGCGACTTCGACAACCCGCGCCGCGGGAACAATGATTATGGCCAGATCAACCGGACCCGCAATCGCTTCGACTGACGGGTAAGCAGGCACACATTGAATAACTTCGGCACCGGGGTTAACCGGATAAACCGGTCCGTTGAATCCATAACTCAACAAGTTATGAAATATTTCGCCGCCGATAGTTCCACGTTGGCGGGAGGCGCCAATGACTGCCACGGCGCGCGGATTGAAGAAGAGCTTTAAGGCGTTGACCGCTGCGATCGTCTCGCGCTGCTCAAAGCGTTTGATTGCCTCTTCACTGAAAGACGTCGGGAAGGTCACGTGAAGCTGGCCTGCGGTCGCGTCCACCTCAATGGGAAAGCCTGAGGCTCTGAATACGTGGAGCATCGCGTGGTTTGCAGCCACCACCTCAGCTTCAAACACCTGAATGCTGTTGGCTGCCGCAACCTCGGCCAGTTGACCGAGCAACATTGTGCCCAGCCCGCGCCCCTGAAAGTCGTTCGCGATCGTAAAAGCAACCTCCGCGCGATGTTCATCGACGACGGCATAGAATGCATGGCCGACGACTCGCTCTTCAGCCCCGCTGAACGCAAGCAGTCCGAAGGTGTGATCGAGGTTTGCTTCCCGGTGGGCCTCAGCAGCAAGAGCAGAACCGGTTGCCGAAGAGTAAAATCGCAGCCAGCGCGCTTCGTCGGATAGCGACTGGAGTAAGGCGAGAAGGCTCGGTTCATCCGCCGGACGCATTTCGCGGATTCGAACGGTTGAACCGTCGCGAAGCACCACATCCCCATCTCGAGGTGCAGTAAGCAAGCGGTCGTCATCGGCGCCCGTACTCCGCGCCGCGGTCACGTCGTTTGCGTCTGAGGGCACGTGTCCCTGACTGCTTGTTGCTTTTTTACTCAATGCGTCCGGCGATATTTCCACAGTTCTTGAATCCAATTGCACCTGTGCGCCCACTGAGCTTAATGGCCTCCTTGCCGCGGGGCAAGAGACGAGCCCAGTTTGGCCGGGAAGAAAAGCGAAAAGGCGCAACAGCTTTTGGACTGTCGCGCCTAATCTTGTGTGGTTACTGTCCTCACCCCAGCAACCACGTGGATGGAAGGATTCACCAACCATCTAGTTGGGCATACTATATCGCGCAATTCTCCCGTTGGCAACACTCAAAAACGGGAAATCCGCGCCCGCCTGTTTGATTCCCGCCTGAACTCGCTCGGGAAAGCCATCAAAGGCGGGTTGTCCTTTTGCTCCCA
>JBGQJH010000076.1:0-8528 GCA_041498935.1 Pyrinomonadaceae bacterium
ATCACGCGCTGCCCGCCAACACTACGGCGATCGAGCTAATGGATCTGATCGCCTCGCTCAACACGAGCGGAGCCGTGGATGGGATTCTGGTTCAGTTGCCTCTTCCGGGTGAAATTGAAGAGGCGAGTATCATCGAAGCCATCGATCCGGCAAAGGACGTCGATGGGTTTCATCCTGTTAATGTCGGCAGATTGTCGCAGGGCAGGCCAATGTTTGTGCCGTGTACGCCGGCGGGAATAATCGAACTTCTGGAGCGATCTAATATTCCAATCGCCGGCGAGAATGCTTGTGTTGTTGGGCGTAGTCAAATCGTAGGCCGGCCAATGGCGCAATTGCTTTTGCAGAGAGATGCTACCGTCACAATCTGCCATTCGCGCACGCGCGATCTCACGTCGGTAACCAGCCAGGCCGATCTCCTGATAGTGGCGATTGGGAGGCCTGGTTTCATCCGGCGAGAACATATCAAGCCCGGTGCCACGGTGATCGACGTCGGCATGAACAAAGTTGCCGACGAGGCAACTGCGCGGAAATTGTTTGGCGCTGGAGCTGAGAAAAGATTGGAGATCATTTCCAGGCGCGGCTACACGCTTGTCGGCGACGTCAATCCCACGGAGGCCGATGAGATTGCCGGCCGCCGCACGCCTGTGCCTGGTGGAGTGGGGCTGCTGACCGTGGCAATGCTAATGCGAAACACGGTCAAGGCCGCGAGACTGCGAAGAGGCGCAGAGCAAACAGCAGACAGCAAACAGTAGACAGCAATACAAGTCCGGCTATTAACATCAACGTATCATGCAATCAGTCGCCATCCCGAAGACGATTTCACCGGTATTCGATTTCTATTCGGCTGTTTACTGTTTGCTGTTTGCTGTTTGCTAATCATGTTGCGTGTTGGCTTAACAGGATCGATTGGGGTAGGGAAGTCGTTCGTTTCGGGCGTGCTGGCTGAGCTTGGCTGCCACGTGCTGGACGCGGACGAAACGGCGCGTGAGGTTGTGTCACCACATTCACCCGCATTACAAGACGTGATTGCGGAGTTTGGAGTGGAAATTCTCCAGGCTGACGGCACGCTGGATCGGTCAAAACTTGGTGCGTTGGTTTTCGCCGACGCGGAGAGACGCGCGACTTTGAATTCGATACTCCATCCTTACATCATTGCCCAACAGAACGAGCGGCTGCACGACTGGGAGGCTGAAGACCCTAACGGGATCGCCGTTGTTGACGCGGCCCTGATGATAGAGTCGGGTGGCTACAAACGTTTTGATAAATTAATCGTTGTTCATTGCCGGCCTGAAGTGCAACTCCAGCGCGTGATGGCGCGAAACAATTTGAGCGGCGAAGAGGCGGAGAAACGCATTGGTGCTCAAATGTCGCAGGACGAGAAGAAGAAGTTTGCCGACTACCTGATCGATACGTCCGATGGATTTGACGCCGCGCGTAAGCGGACGGGCGAAGTGTATGACGAGCTGACTGCGTTGTTACAAAAGGAATAAGCGCTCTTTGCTCTTGAGGATTCAGAGTTCAGATTGCCGATGACCCTAAAGAAAAACCTTTTTCGAAAGCGAGGAAGATTTCGCGCCTCTCTGGCGAGTGCGCTTCTGCTCGCCTTGATGCTCAGCCATGCGGGCTGTTTCCTCGACGAGAAGCTAGAGCCTTACTACGGTCGCGTGGTCGTTCCGCGTTCACAGGAATTCCATTGGAGCGACGGCGGCCTGCCGCAAACCTTCGATCCAGCCTTTGCCGCCGCGCCGCCTGATACTGATCTAGTGAGGGCGCTCTTCGAGGGACTCACAGACTACGATCCACGCACACTCGCGCCTGTTCCAGCCGTTGCCACGCGCTGGGAGCTATCGAATGGCGGCCGAGTCTGGACGTTCTATTTGCGCGATGACGCCCGCTGGTCAAACGGCGAGTCAGTTACAGCTGCGGATTTTGTGCGCTCCTGGCGTCGCACCTTGAGGATTGGGGATCTTGCTCCTCACACGGAGTTGCTCGCCAACATAGAAGGCGCCAAGGCTGAGAGTCCCGGGAGCGAAGCTGGCAAGGGTGCCCGGTCGCCTGCAAGCTTGCCAGGGTCTGAGAAGCAGCGGTCGCCTGAAGCAGAAGGCGCAAAGAGCACACCGAACCCAGGCGAGACTGATCGTTTCGGAGTGGAGGCGGTCTCAGATCGCGTGCTACGTGTTCGCTTGCGACGCCCGGATATGAACTTTCCAGCGCTGGTTGCCCATCCCGTTTTCCGTCCTGTGAACCTCAAAGACGAAACCAGCACCAGCAAGCTGGGAGCGAGCGGATTGGTTTCCAACGGCGCTTTCTCGCTGGCAAAAACCGAAAGCCAGCGCGTATTGTTGGAGCGCGCGAACAACTACTGGGACAAGGACCAGGTAACCCTTCAGCAAGTCGAGTTCGTGGGCCAGAAAGACGCCGAATCTGCCCTGGCCGCTTATCGCGCCGGCGAACTTGACGCAGTCAGTAATGCTGCTTTTGAACCACTGGCAATAAAACTCTTGACGCCTTACGAGGATTTCCGCCGCACGACTTTTGGCGCTTTGACGTATTACAGTTTCAATACTGCGCACGCGCCTTTTGACGACGTTCGCGTGCGCCAGGCGCTGGCGATTGGGATTGATCGCGATCGCATCAGCGCCGACGAAATGGGCGGGGCTACGGAGCCGGCGAAGCGCTTCCTCCCGGAGACGGCGCCCAACACACAAGAGCCTGTCGTTAGTAAGTCGGAGGTGCTGGAAAAAGAGTACGAGCGCGCCAAAGCGCTACTGGCCGAGGCGGGCTTTCCGGGAGGGAAAGACTTTCCGAAGATCCGTTTGCTTGTTAACCGGAATGAGCAGCAGCGCGTCGTTGCGCAGTCGATTGCCGCGACGTGGCGAAGCGTGCTGAATATTGAAACCGAGATCGTCGTGAAGAACTGGGACGAGTATGAGGCCGCGATTCGCGCCGGTGATTATGATGTGGTGCGTCGCGGAATCGTGATGCAAACAACGGACGAGCTAACAAACATTCGCATGCTCTTCGAGGAAGGCGCTCAGTTCGGCCAGCCTCCCGGTGCCGGCGAGGAGTCGGCAGCTGCTGTCGATGCTCCTCGTGGCAAGTCGCCGGTTCTGAAAGGGAAGAATTTGGGAGCGCCCCAGCCGATCGAGACCGAGGCACAAGCGTTAAATGACTTGAGCGCGATGCCGATCTATTTTGCCTCGTCATATTCTCTGGTGAAGCCTTACGTCTCCGGTTTCGACGCAAACGTCCTGGATGCCCCCTCGTTGAAGACCGTGCGCATCAACACCAATTGGAACCCGCCGAAGAGTTCTTCCCCGGTTCTGATTCAGTATCTCCACACCTGGGAAACGCCATCTTTTCCAAACTGCCGCATGGCGGAACTAAGAATCTTGCTCAATTGAGTTTTCGCGTGTTAAGTTCCGTTTGTTTGCGACCAGGCATCATATACGCGCAGAGCGATGGTTAAAGTCTACTTAAAACAAATACTCGCCGGAGTTGCCATAGCCTCACTCCTGTTTGCTGCAATCTCCTGCAGGGTTGTCGCCACGAGCGGCGACTTCTACGGCACCACCACGCCACCTCAGCGCGACATCCTCCGTTACGTAACCGGCGATGAGCCCGAATCCCTCGATCCTCAGGGGACCTCAGGACAACCTGAAGGACGGATCTTCATGGCTCTGTTCGAGGGCCTGGTCGAATATCATCCCAAAACGATGGAGCCGATACCGGCGATCGCGGAGAGCTGGCACGTAAACAACGACTCTTCCGAGTTTGTCTTTCATTTGCGAAAAAACGCGCGCTGGTCCAACGGCGATGCAATCAACGCCAATGATTTTGTTTATAGCATTCGTCGTGGACTCACGCCCGAGCTGGCATCGCGAAATGCGAACCTCGCTTACTACATAAAGTATGCTCAGGCCTTCAACTCGGCTGCGGTTTTCGTCAAGGATCCGCAAACCAATCAGTTTCTACTTGAAAAGGACTTCGCTGACAATGCGGACGGAGCGGCTCAAACTGAACCGCTAAGCCAGTCGCCATTGAAAGTTCCGGCGGATGAGTACAAGAATAGCGTCGAGCGGCCGATGGCCGACCCGGCGGATGGCTTCCCTCAATTCCCGGACACTCCCTTCCATCAGTCCATGCATTCGCCGGCGAGGTTGACGCTGCCAGGCGACGAAAAGAAACGAAACAAAATACTGGCGACTAACCTCAAGCTCCAGGCCGCGGTCGCCGGCAAAGAGTTTGTGAAGGTGACGGGCGAAGACATCGGCGTGGAAGCGGTGGACGACTACACGGTGCGAATCTCCCTGAGCCAATCGGCGCCTTTTTTCGACGGCTTGCTGGCAAATCAATTTTTCCGCTTGATTCCGCGCAAAGCAGTCGAGCAATACAAGGAGCATTGGACCGACCCGGCAAACATTATTACTTGTGGTCCGTTCAAGTTGAGATCGTGGAAACGCTACGATGAGATTGTCGTCGAACGCGATCCAATGTACTGGGACGCCGCGAACGTCCGCCTCGACGAAATACATTTTTATCCGATGAGTGATCTTCCCATGGTAATGAATCTCTATAAGGTGGGCGAGATCGACTCGGCACTCAACCATGTAGTACCGAATACGTGGCTCGACGTAGTCAGACCGAAGAAAGACTACATGGAAGGTTCAGAGGCGGCCATTACTTACATTTATATTAACGTCACGAAGCCGCCGATGAACGATGTGCGCGTGCGCAAGGCTTTCAACATGGCCATCGATCGAAATGCGTGGGCCACTTCGCGAAAGATTGTAAAGCCGCTGACGGCGTTTACCCCGGAAGGGATCTTCAAGGGCTACCCCCAACCCCACGGCGACGGGTTTAATCCCGAGAAAGCGCGGCAACTACTCGGGGAGGCGGGATTTCCCGTGACTGGGCGTGGCGATGGCAGCTTCTCGTGCGCGAAGTTTCCGGTCGACCAGGTTGAGTACATTTTCAACACGGCTACGGCAAACAAGTCGATGGCCGAGTTTATGCAGGCTCAGTGGAAACAGAATTTGGGTATCACTGTGTCTCTCAGGAACATGGAAACCAAAACCTTTTTTGCCGCGCGGCCCAAGTTGGAATACAAGGGGTTTGCTCTCGGCATCTGGGGCGCTGACTACATGGATCCATTTACCTTTCTAAATATTTTTTCGACGCCCGGCGGCGACAATGGTAGCGGCTGGTGGGACAAGAAATACGTCGACATGCTGGATCAGGCAAACCGTACACTCGATAAGCAGCAGCGTTACGCACTACTGGCGCAGGCCGAAAAATATCTAATCGACGCCCAGCCAATTATTCCCATCGAAACCCTGGCCGTAAATTTTGTTAAGAAGCCCTACGTAAAGGGAATGTATCCTAACGCCGGCTCAATGTATCCGTGGAAGTTTGTCTACATCGAGCGCGATCCCGCGAAGTGGGATTACGCCACCCCGAGCCTGAGCGACTAAGCAGGACAAGGCACTCTTGCCTGTGAAGTAGGACGGGCATTCCTGCCCGTCATTGAGCAGTACGGACAGTCTTCTCTGGCAAAACCGACTGAGGGACAGACAAGAATGTCTGTCCTACCAAAAATGATTTCATTCATCATCCGGCGCTTAATCATTACTATTCCGACGATACTGGTCGTCATCACTCTTACGTGGGGACTGATCAGGCTGGCGCCCGGAAATTTCTATTCCGGTGAAAAGCCGATCCCCAAACAAATTGAAAACAACATTCGGGAAAAGTATGGCTTGAATAAACCCTGGTATGTTCAGTATGGCAAGATGATGGGCCACGTCGTGCGTTTAGATTTTGGCAACTCGCTGAAATACGAGGGCCAGTCGGTAAACACAATCATTGCGCACTCATTACCGGTCTCAGCGTCGATTGGCATATCCGCCTACCTGCTGGCGCTGCTGGTAGGAGTTGCGCTGGGATCAATAGCTGCGCTCAAACAAAACTCGAAGTGGGACTATGCCTCGATGACCCTGGCAATGCTGGGCATATCGATTCCAAACTTCGTCCTGGGTCCGATCCTGGTTTTGGTTTTCTCGCTTACGCTTTACTGGTTTCCGCCGGCGCGCTGGTACGGTTTTCCCAGCCGGGGTGTGGTTTTGCCCGTGCTCACTCTGTCAGCAATCTACATGGCCTACATCGCGAGACTGACGCGAGCTGGCATGTTGGAAGTGCTTCGGTCTGACTACGTACGCACCGCTCGCTCAAAGGGACTGAGTGAACGCCAGGTTGTGATTCGTCATGCCTTGCGCGGCGGACTGATGCCGGTGGTTTCCTTCACTGGTCCAGCCCTCGCCTTCTTGTTAACCGGGACTGTTGTCGTCGAGCGCCTCTTCGCTTTGCCGGGCCTGGGCAACTATTTCATCCAGGCATCGCTCAATCGCGATGAGCCGCTCATCATCGGCATCGTGGCTTTCATCGCCATCACACTCCTGCTAATGAATTTGCTGGTAGACATTGCTTACGGTTACCTGGATCCACGCATTCGCTACTAGGACAGATATTCTTGTCTGTCATTGAACGTTAAGGACTACGAGCCGACAGGCAGCAATGCCTGTCCTACTAAATGAACAACGAGACACTAATAATTCCGGGCGACGTGGTTGCCGGGTCTTCGCTCTGGAAAGACGCCTGGCGACGGCTGCTAAAGAACCGATTGGCGGTGTTTGGAATGGTTGTCGTGCTGCTGGTAGCAGTCGCGTCGATCCTGGGCCCTTCGATTATCAAGAGAACCACGGGTTACGCGCCTGACTACATTCCGCGCGACGCGAAACTGATCAGGTCGTTCCCGCCATTCAAGGGCCCTGACGGATCGTTTTCCTGGTTACACCCCATGGGAACTGACAATCAGGGCCGCGACATGTTAGCGCGCGTGCTCCAGGGCGGGCAGATTTCTCTGATGGTGGGCATTATCGCAACGATCGTTTCGTTGCTTATCGGAGTCGCTTACGGCGCAGTCGCCGGCTATCTCGGCGGCCGCCTTGATAATCTCATGATGCGCTTCGTCGACATTCTGTATTCACTCCCCTACATCATTCTCGTCATCGTCTTGCTCGCCATGTTTCGCCGGAACACGCCGACGGGCCAACTGGTGTTGCTCTTTGTCGCGCTGGGCTCAGTCTCGTGGTTGACGATGGCTCGAATCGTGCGCGGCCAGGTGCTCTCGTTGAAAAACCAGGAGTTTGTGTTGGCGGCCAGAGCCACGGGTGTTTCGACTCCACGAATAATTTTTCGGCATATTGTGCCTAACACGCTGGGGCCGGTGATCGTTTACGCCACGCTTACGATTCCGACCGTGATGCTTACGGAGGCGTTTCTTTCTTATCTCGGATTCGGCGTGCAACCGCCGCTGGCTTCGTGGGGAAGTCTCGCCACGGAGGGCATTCAGAATATCGGAATCTTTCCCTGGCAGCTCATTTTTCCCGGAGTGACCATGGCGCTGACGCTTTTTTCACTCAACTTTCTCGGCGATGGATTGCGCGACGCGCTCGACCCACAAATGCGGAAGCTCTGAAATGTGAGATCTCAGTTTTGAGAGCTCAGATCTAAAACTCAAACATTAAGATGACAAACGCCAACGGCAACCTGCTCGAAGTCAAAGACCTGCGCACGTACTTCAACACCGAAGACGGCGAAGTGAAAGCTGTCGACGGCATCTCGTTTCAGTTGAAACATGGTGAGACGCTGGGGATTGTGGGCGAGTCAGGTTCGGGCAAATCAGTCACCAATCTCTCGATAATCCGTTTGATACCAAGCCCGCCCGGCCGCATCGTTTCCGGGCAAGTGCTCTTTGACGGTGTCGATATCCTGGTGTTGAAGGAAGCTGACGTGCGCAAGATTCGGGGCCGGCGCATCGCGATGATTTTTCAGGATCCAATGACCTCTCTCAATCCCTTCATGAAGATCTCACGGCAGTTGATGGAGATCACGCGACTGCATCTCGGCCACACCAGGCATCAGGCTTACGACCATGCGATAAAGATGCTGGAGACGGTCGGTATTCCTGAAGCGCGTTCGCGGGTTGACAACTATCCGCACGAGTTTTCCGGAGGCATGCGGCAGCGGGTGATGATCGCGATGGCGCTGTCGTGCGAACCCGAACTGCTAATTGCCGACGAGCCAACCACGGCGCTCGACGTCACCATCCAGGCGCAGATTCTGGAGTTAATAAAAACACTCAAGCAAGCCACGGGCTCCAGCGTGATTTTGATCACGCACGACCTCGGCGTAGTTGCGGGCATGACCGACCACTTGCTGGTGATGTACGCGGGAAAGATTTTTGAGCAGGCGCCCACCGCGGAGCTCTTCGCGCTACCCGGCAATCCCTACACCAGGGGACTGCTCCGCTCGGTTCCAGATCCGACAGCTGAACAAGGCGAGCTGTACCAGATTCCCGGCTTGCCTCCTGACCTCGCGCATCTACCGGCTGGTTGTCCCTTCGCACCTCGGTGCCAGCGCGCTGAAGAAATTTGCCAACGTGAGTTTCCGCCGTTTGTACAACTGAC
>JBGQJH010000077.1:0-8521 GCA_041498935.1 Pyrinomonadaceae bacterium
ACGGAGTAAGCCAGTTGCTTCGTGTCGGCGGCACTCATCTGACGATAACCGTCAAGCGGTCGCAAATGTCCGTCGACGCGAACCTGTGGAGCGGAGCCCGTAGTGATGTGGAGGTCGGAGCCGCCAAGCTCGGAGAGCTTTCGTAAGAGCTCCGAGAGAGAAATCTGAGGGGCCGTATCAGTTAGTGACATCGAGGGCTGCTCCTGAGGGGATGAAGGTTGTTATGCCGGAGGTTTGCGTAGTTTTCCGCCTATTCACTTTTCGGTGTTGCGGGTTGTAGGCTGGGGTTAGCCCTGGCTGCGAGCGAAGATATGAACTTCTCGCCTTCGGCAGCCAACTGGTCGGAGTACTGTAACGGCGTACTTAGCGTCAAGCTGTAGATCTTTCCGTCGACCTCAGCGAAATAGAAGTTCCACGACCGCTCGGGCGAACGACCGTCGCTGGGAGTTTGAGCAATCACGACGAAGACGCGCGCGCCATTCACCTGACGCTCGTAGTCGTTTATCACCCAGCCACCAGCTTTGATCATCTTGTCGATTGCGATGCGCCGTAAATCTGAAAACGCTACGCCGGCAAGCATGGTCCGTTGCTCTCGCTGGGTCATATAAACGGGGTTTGGACGGCTCAGGGCAACCACGGCCAGCGTGGCCTGGCTTGGCACGCTCGCGTTGTTTTCTGTTCGAAATCTGACTTCGCCGTTATTCGCGACGGTCGGGTTAACCCAGCCGGCAGGTAGCTTGGGAAGCACAGCCATGGGAACTTCAGCCCTTTTCGGGAGGGCAAAAACTGGCCCAAGGGGTGCGTTGCGATGCGCGAGGGCACGGCGCAATCTCACGCGAGCGCGGTGACGTCTCCACCAGGCACGCGAATGGCGGCGATGGCGGCGCTGCTGCTGGGCTGGGGAACTTTGATGAATGCCATGCGCCGTAGAGCTGGCGAAGGGCAGCATGATTCCGACTGAAATCAACATCAGGAGTGACAAGGTGACTGTGCGCAACATAGGATTCCTCTTTCCGTTAGGCCACCGTTTCGCGGACTACTTCCTCAAGGGTGGTAATTCCAGCGCGAACTTTTTGTAATCCGGATTCGCGCAACGTGATCATGCCGTCTTCAATCGCTTTCTTTCTCAACTCCAGGGACGAAGCGCCGATCAAGATCAGTTCCCGAATGTCGTCATTGACTTCCATCACTTCGTAAAGGCCGATTCGACCCTTGTAGCCCGTGTTGTTACAAGTCGAACAACCCTTTCCTTTGTACGTCTTGAGCGCCTTGGCATCCTCGGCGGTGAAACCAACTTCGATAAGCGCCTCGGGAGGCGTTGGGTTCTCCCGTTTGCAGTCTTTGCAGACGCGGCGGATGAGTCGCTGCGCCTGAATCAGGTTAACGCTCGTCGCTACCAGAAACGGCTCGATACCCATGTTCATCAACCGGGAAATCGTGGATGGAGCGTCGTTCGTGTGTAGCGTGGAAAGCACGAGGTGGCCTGTTAACGCAGCCTTGATCGCAATCTCGGCGGTTTCGAAGTCTCGAATTTCGCCGACAAGAATGATGTTGGGATCCTGGCGTAGAAATGCGCGCAAGGCAGCGGCAAAGTTCAAACCGATCTGCTCTTTCATTTGGACCTGGTTGATACCCATCAGGTTGAACTCAACCGGATCCTCGGCTGTCATGATGTTGGTCTGAATTGTGTTGAGAGACTGAAGCGCGGAATAGAGAGTGTTGGTTTTTCCGCTCCCAGTCGGTCCCGTTACCAGGACCATTCCATATGGCTTTGAAATGTTTCGCTGAAACTTAACGAGCGATTCCGGTTCGAAACCGAGCTTCGTCATGTCAAGCATCAGGTTTTCTTTATCCAGCAGACGAAGCACAACCTTCTCGCCAAAAAGAGTCGGTAAGGTGGAAACACGAAAGTCCAGTTCACGCGACCGAGCGTCAACCTTGACCTTGACCTTGATGCGTCCATCCTGCGGCAGGCGCTTTTCGGAAATGTCGAGCTTCGCCATGATCTTCACACGCGAAATTAAGGCATCGCGCATTTTGAGTGGCGGACGCATTACGTCGTACAGAACACCGTCAATGCGGAAACGAATGCGAAGCTCCTTCTCGTAGGGTTCGACGTGAATGTCCGACGCTCCACGGCGAAGAGCGTCTACCAAAAGCACGTTCACCAGTCTGACGACTGGCGCGTCTTCGCTTATTCGCGAAAGCGTGGTGAGGTCAATTTCTTCGTTGTCTTCAACTACCTCGACGTCTTCCGTGCGGTCTGTGTCGAAGTCAATAGTATCCAGCGAGACAAGATCGGCATGCGTGATACCGCCGTTTGAGCCCTTGGACCCAGCGGCCTCGAAAACCACTTCGTCCTCGGCTATCGAGGACAACTCAATCTCCTTGGTAGTCCCGTAGTACTTGGAGATCGCCAGTTGAATGCTGGCCTCAGCGACCACGACCGGTTCGACGTTGAGGCCGGTCATAAACTTGACGTCGTCCATCGCAAAGACGTTTGTCGGATCGACCATTGCGAGCGTGAGGCTGGCACCGACGCGAGAGAGTGGCAGGACTGAATACTTTTGCGCAACTTCCTGGGGAATGAGGTGGAGAACCTGCGCATCAATTTGGAAGAGCTCCAGATTAACTGAGGGAATGCCATATTGCCGCGAGAGGACGGCAGTGATCATGTCATCGGAGACCAGCCCTAACTTCACAAGGTTGAACCCCAAACGGCCACCGTGCTCGCGCTGGTAATCCAGCGCCTCACGCAGATGTTGCGGGCTGATGAGATTCTCCCGAACGAGAATTTCGCCTAGTTTTGCCGACATGTGTACCCCGGTGTTGAGATATCCAAGAAGTGATCCACGAGATGGGCCAGCGTCTGCGAGAAAAGGCTTTGCAGACTGGGAGTTGGGACAGCGGAACGGCGTGCAAAACACCGTTGGGCAAGCATACTACAAGTTGATCGATGCCACTGTCAAGGTCAATTTTGAAAGAGAATCAGCAAGAGAGGCCGGTTTCTGGCTGTTTTCGGTGGGCGTCTGAGGGCAACCTCCGGCCGCGAGATACCCTACAGGGTAAGCCCCAGCACGGCGGGGCCGGATCGGCTTTGGAACGGAAGTGTCCTCTCAACCAAGCGTAATAAACGAAGGCCGCACCGGGAACAAGCTCCCAGGTGCGGCCTGCGTGACACTTCTTTTTCGGCCTACGGTCGCCGCGTCCGGCGCACGGGCGTCGCTGCCTTGTCGGGCTTAACGTTTTCCTGGTCTTTTAAAGTATCGAGGATTGCCTTGGCATCAGCCTTGAACGGGTTAGTATCAGGAGCTTTTTCGACAAATCGCGCCAGGTAGTTAGCCGCTTCCTGATACTTGGTCTTATCGGTGTTGATGGCGCCAATATTGAATAGCGCCTGCCCAGCACGGAGCAACGCATCCAGGTCGTCGGGATTAGCCTCGAGAATTTTCTGATACTCTGAAAGGGCCCGATCGAAGACGTTGGCGTCAAAGAGCATCTGGGCAAGATCGTGTTCTGCTCTCGACTTTTTGACAGGGTCGACTTCTGCTGCTATGTATTCCTGATATGCCGTTACGCCCGCGTCGACCTGACCAGGATCGACTTTTGTGACAAAGAGGCGCATAGCGTCGGCCCTGGTCATGAGCGCAAAATACAGATTCAGCTTGGCCGCGTTAGCCGCTGCTGCATCGCTCGCTGCCGGCATTGCTTTTAACATCGCGACGGCCTTGGCGCTCGCTTCGCTGGCTTCTCGCCAGTCTTTCTTTGCGGATTCCATCCCGGCGTTTTTGGTTGCGTCATCGGTGGATCTAACTGCCGTATTGTATTTGTCGACGGCGCGAGCACTTAAGGCCATGGTCTTGTTGGTCAACAGCGCAGGCGCACCGGGGTGCTCGGGGTCGGAAGCTAATCCTTCATCATATTGAGCGATCGCTGCGTCATAGTTTTTTGTCCTGAGCGCCTCATTACCGGCTTTGAAGGTTCGATCAATTATTGCATTGGATGTTTCGGCTTTTTTGTTGGCCGCCTCTATTTCGGCATTCTTCCTGATCAGTTCTTCGCGCTTGGCTTTATCTTCCGCGGACGTTTTTGTGTCGCCGCCAGCGGCACCAGGAGTCTTTGCCATTAGCGTTTTTATGTCAGCTCGCGTCAGACGCCTGCCGTCACCGGTCGACAACTCAATCTTGACGTCCGCATCGCTTCCGGGCCTTACGCCGGGCAGGTAGTAAGGCTGAGCGCCGGGCATACTCACCGAGATTATGTAAGTACCTTGAAGTGGCAAACCGGCGTGAACAAATTCGCCTTTCTTATTCGCCTTCAGGTTGAAATCGCCAGGCAAATCCGAGCGGAAGACATCGACGACTGCATCGGCTGCCGGAACGATTGTCCCGTCTGCCTGCTTCAGCGTTACGTGTCCGCGGAGTTGGCCGTTCTGTGCTGAAGCCAGCAAGCTGGTCGAGAAGACGAAAGCGAGACTGGCGAGAACCGGGAAAAAATATCTACGAAACATCTAAGATTCCTCCAAAGAGAATGTAGAAGTGACTTGGAATAACGGGAGAGTCCATAAGATGCACGGGCTCCGCTACTGGTTGTAATTGACTATCCAGGATCGACCTAACGTTAATAAGCAAACCTCTTGCTGTCAAGCAGATATGGAATTGGATCCCTTACGCCAGCGGCACGAAAAGCTCGCAGACGGAGAGCGCAGGAATCGCAGTCGCCACAAGCTACGTCGGACTGCCCGTAACACGACCACGTAAGTTCGAAGGGGGCACCGAGTTTTTGTCCCAGTCCCACTATTTGCGACTTCTTCATTGCGATGACGGGGGTCCTGATTTCAATTTGAGTTTCGGGTTTCGTCCCCAGGGTTATTACCTGCTGAAACGCTTCGTAAAATTCGCGGCGGCAATCGGGGTAACCTGAAGAATCTTCCGCCACGGCGCCGATGTAAATGTAACCGGCGCCGATCACCTCGGCCCAGCTTGTCGCGATCGACAAGAGATGGGCGTTGCGAAACGGCACGTAGCTGGTCGGTATGCCATGAGCGGAAAGATTTGCTGACGTGACCGCGACGTCTTTGTCAGTTAGTGATGAGCCGCCGACCTTAGCTAGGTGTTCAAGTGAAACCACCAGGCGTTGTTTGACCGAGTAGTGGTTCGCAATCTCCTCAAAGGCACGGCGCTCGCGCTCTTCTGTTCGTTGTCCATAAGAGACGTGAAGAAAAGCAAGCTGGTCAGTTTCTTCTTTGGCGATTGCCGCGGTTACGCACGAGTCCATGCCACCGGAAACCAGGCAGACGGCTAAATGTGGCCGAGTTTCCTCGGGTCCGACTAATTCGGAGCCCGCGTAGGCTGTTTCGTCATGGCCACCCATCAAACTCCGCGAGCCTCCGGTCCCCAAATGTACTTATGGAGTTGCAGTTGCATGCGCAGATCGAGCCCGCTGGCAGACACCCACGCCGCCATATCTTGCAGATCCAAGGTGTCCCAGGCGGGCGAAATAAGAACGGCCCTGGCCCGTTTACTTAGCTCGTAGCGTCTGATGATTTCCAGCGCGTAGGTCCAATCTTCGAAGTTAGCGATCACGAACTTCACCTCGTCTTTGTCCGCACGCAAACGGTCGAGGTTTGGCCAATGGTTGCGCGCTTCTTCACCCGACGTCGGACACTTTACGTCAAGAATGATCCTGGCGCTGGGATCAACGTCTTCGGTTGAAACGTAGCCTCCCGTTTCCACCAGCACTTCGTAGCCTTCGGAACACAAACGTTCGATTAACGTAAACGCCTCGCGCTGGGCCAGCGGCTCGCCACCAGTTACTTCCACGAGCTTACAACCAAAATCACGCACCTGGTTCATCACGTCGTCGAGCGCAAAGTATTCACCGCCGGTGAAGGTGTATTCGCTATCGCACCACACGCAGCGCATAGGACAACCCGTCAGGCGCACAAAGGTGCAGGGCCGCCCGGCGTGCGTGGATTCGCCTTGAATAGAGCGAAATATTTCGGTAACTCTTAACATGGAAACCCCAATTTCACCCGGCCGCAGCTTAGCGGCTCTTGCCAGCGACTGATACTCAAGCTATTGAAAGTCGAATCTAGCCCACGGACCAAGAGGTGTCAAAGTTAGTGGTTAAAGAGCACAACCTGCGGCAACTTGAAATCCTACAGGACATCCAAGCTTCCGCGTGGCGGACAATTGGTGACGCCGACGTGATAGCATAAAGATCGCCGGCGGTTGCGAGAAATACCCCGTGAGTCCCCAGTGAGTAAACGAACAGAGCAAATCGAAAACCTCTTTGCGGAAGGCGCTGGTCGTTTGCTAGCGCGCGCCGTGGACGATCATTCATTGACCAGCGAAACATTAACGCCGCGCATCAGGTCCGCGGTTAGCAAATATGTCTTGCGAGATAACCCGCAGGCGGAGTTGGAAGTGGTCAAGGATTTCATCGACAACCTCCAGGCCGACGACCTCTGTCTGATTGTCGCTTGCGAGCAGGGAAATCAGAAAGCCTGGAGCGATCTCGTTGAGCGTTTCTCGGCAACGGTGCGTTCGGCAGCGCGCTCCGCGAGTTCAAATGAAGAAGGGGCCGAAGACCTGACGCAATCAATTTGGGCGGAACTACATGGTCTGCGTGTGCGCGAGGACGGAAAACCGGCAGGCAAACTTGCGTATTACTCCGGACGCGGTTCGCTAGCCGGTTGGCTTCGCGCAGTCGTTGCACAGCTCGCGGTCGATCAGCATCGTAAACAATCGCGGCTGGTGCAGACTGAAGAAGACGCGGATTTTGATCGCATCATTCAGCATGGCCGGGAAGAGAACACCTGGTCTGGCCACGGCGAAGCCGTCAATCCGGAACTTGAGATCTCCAAAAAACTTGCCGGCGCTGAAATGCAAAAGGCTTTAGCGACGTCGATTAAACAACTTTCCGCCGAGGACCGTTTGTTGGTAAAGCTTTACTACTTCGACGGTCTGCGGTTGCGCGAGGCAGGCGCGGTGCTTGGTGTGCACGAAGCGACCGCCAGCCGCCGGCTTACGCGCGTTCATGCGGAGCTGCGGCAACAGGTAGAAAGAATTCTGGTTGAAGAAGAAGGCTGGACTAAACCGGAAACCGAGCGGGCATTTTCCGAGGTCGCGCTTCATCTCGAAGGTGACATCGAACCATTGCTGAGAACGGAAAGTGTGCTAATGAAGAAAGAAAACGAGATTGCAGGGTAAAAAGTAGATATGAACGTCCTTTCGCTAACCTTTGCCGCGCAAGCAAGCACGTTCGGAAGCGTTCTCTAGAGGGCACGGAATTACGCCAGATGAAACAAGCTAATAACAACGAGGTCGATCTGCTGCTACGGTCTCTCGCGAAAGGGCGGGATGAATCGTCGCTGCGGAGTGGGTCCGCGTCTGGAGATGGCGATGGGACTTTTTCCGATCATCTCGATGCAGACGAATTAAACTCCTACGCGGAAGGCGTGGCGCCGGCTCCTGTGCGCGCACGCTACACGGAACATCTCGCTGATTGCGAAGCGTGCCGCCGCATGGTGATTGGTTTGACGCAGGCAGCCGGCGCCGCCACTCGCTATGGAGCACCCGCAGAACAAGGCAGGTTAGGCTTCTGGCAGAAACTCACCGCGCTTTTCTCGCCCGGGGTTTTACGTTACGCCGTTCCGGCGCTGGTGCTGACTGCCGTTATCGGAATCAGCTTGCTGGCACTACGGCAACAACGACGGTCTGAATTAATAGCCCAGAATGAACCGGCAGATTCGACTTCAGCAGGTCAACCTAAGCAGGCTGAATTGCCAAGCGCTCCCTCAATCAATGCGAGGCCCGCGGCAATTCCCAAAGGAGTTGAGTCGCCGGTAGCTCTAGACTCCAATGAGGCAAAAGGCAATCGCCAGGAGGAGAAAAGTCGCGTCGCTCAAGCGCCAGGTACTTCCGGAGGCGACTACGAGACAACCGTTCCGGTAGCGAAGGACGCGACGAAAGCTGCGGAAAGTGGCAGCCTTGCGGATTTGCGACCATCCTCTGCTTCTGAGCCTAAAGCAGCGGCCCCTCCATCTCCGGGAGCGTTGCAGAGCGAAAACGACTCGATCGCAGTTGCAAAACAGCAACCGGCGAAGCGCGAAGATCGGGAGCGCAACCAAGAGGTATTCAAAAATCAACCAGCCGACGAACACGGTCCCAATCGTTCTGCTGCTCCCAGACCTGCCGGTGCTCTGAATGAGACGCGACGAGTCTTTGGAGTCGAGGCCGGACGTGGTGGCCCGAGCACTCGGGACAAGAAAACGAAGGCCGGCGAAGTTGAAACTCGCACCGTCTCCGGCAGGAGTTTCACACGCGATGGCAACGCCTGGATCGATACCACCTATGAATCGTCGCGAGCAACAATTAATGTGACGCGAGGCTCGGAACAGTTTCGCGCGCTCGTAGCTGACGAACCCGGCCTTCGCGCCATCGCTGAACAGTTAAAGGGTGTCGTTATAGTTGTTTGGAAGAATCGGGCCTACCGCATTCAGTAACCCTTAGGTCAG
>JBGQJH010000078.1:0-8440 GCA_041498935.1 Pyrinomonadaceae bacterium
CGGCAACATGAACCTCGCGGCAGTCGCCAACGCGCTTTACGCGGGCGGCGGCATGATGCTTTCGCCGCAAGCAAAAGTCGATGACGGGAAACTGGACGTCGTGACCGCTTCGGGGCTGAATCGCGCGAATGTGGTGCGCGAGCTTGCGCGCATATATAAAGGCGGACACGTCCGGAACCCAAAGGTGCGCATCACCCAGGGCGAAGGCGTCAGCATCGAAACTTTCTCCCCTGAAGATGCTATGCCGATAGAGGTGGATGGAAACGTGCGCGGCCTGACACCGGTTGAGTTTCGGGTTATGCCGAGAGCGCTGCGGTTTGTGGTGGGGCAAAAATGGAAAATGATAAATGGAAAATATGGAAAATGATAAATGGAAAATCGACACTCACCGACGATTTTCCATTTCTCATTTTTCATTTTTCATTTTCCATTGCTTCGATTTCCTTGATCTTCTCCAGTCTTCGCCGGTGGCGTTCCTCGCCAGTGAAGCGTGCCGTCACAAACGCGCGCACTATCTCCAGCGCGAGTTCTTCGCCGACAACCCGAGCGCCCAAACAGAGCACGTTGCAGTCGTCATGTTCGCGTGATTGGTGTCCGGAGTAAGTGTCACCGCAGAGCGCGGCGCGAATTCCAATGAGCTTGTTTGCGGCAACCGAGGCGCCGACGCCGCTGCCGCAGATCAGAATTCCGATCTCGGCCTGGTTAGCCTGAATAGCCTGGCCGACCTTTAAGGCGTAGTCGGGATAGTCGTCCGGCCGCGAACCAACGTGCGTGCCGAAATCGAGAATCTCGTGTCCGGCGTCATCAAGTTCCTTGATCACCCTTTCGTTGAGTGGATAACCGCCGTGATCCGCGCCGATTGCAATTCGCATGGCTTAGAGCAGCGCCTTTGCGCGCTTCAAAACATTTTCTACATTGAAGCCCAGCTCGCGCATCGCCACATCGCCGGGCGCTGAAGCGCCAAAGCGATTGAGGCAGATGACATCGCCCTGTGGTCCCACGTAGCGATCCCAACCCTGACGCACGCCCGCTTCGATCCCGAGACGCGCTGTCGCAGCGGGCGGCAACACTTCATTGCGGTACTCTTCGGATTGTTCTTCAAATAGTTCCCAGCACGGCAGGGAAACAACGCGCGTCGCAATGCCTTCGGCTTGCAGTTTCTCGCGGGCCTCGAGCGCGAGGGAAACTTCCGAGCCGGTGGCGATGAGGATGAGTTGCGGAGCCCTCTCTGACGGTTGGGCTTCTGCCTCAGCGACCCGGTCGCTACTGCTCCCGGTTCTGATTTGACTTTGGACTTTGGACGTTGGACTTTGGACGTCGCTTGAGACCCGGTCGCTACCGCTCCCGGTTCTGACATTCTCTGCTTCCGCCAGGATGTAGCCACCGCGGCGCAGGCCTGCAGCCGGGCTGTAGTGCGTTCGATCGATCAAACCGACCTTCTGGCGCGTCAGCGCGAGTGCGGTGGGCGCATGTCGTCGCAGGATGGCAATACGCCAGGCTTCAATAACCTCAGCCGGATCAGCAGGGCGGATAACGAAGAGATTCGGAATCGCGCGCAGCGCAGCCAGATGTTCGACCGGCTGGTGCGTCGGCCCATCTTCGCCGAGTCCGATTGAGTCGTGTGTAAAGACGTAGATCACCTGCACTTCCGAAAGCGCCGCGAGACGAATGGCCGGGCGCATATAATCCGAAAACGTCATGAACGTTCCGCCGTAAGGAATCAAGCCGCCATTCAAAGAGATGCCGGTAAGCGTCGAGCCCATCGCGTGTTCGCGCACGCCGAAGTGAAGAATCCGGCCGTCGTCCGAACCCGCCTCAAAGTCGCCGCCGCCTTTGATGTCCGTATTGTTTGAGACGCCGAGATCGGCTGAGCCGCCAATCAGCATCGGCAGGTGAGGCGCCAGCGCGTTGATGACTTCGCCACTCGCAACTCGTGTCGCCATCGGCTTCGCATCCACGAAAGAAGGCAAGTGCGTTTCCCAATCCGCCGGCAGTTCACCTGTCATCAGCGAACGCCATTGACGGCCCGGCTCGGGATACTGCTGCTCGTATTTCTCCACCAGCGCGTTCCATTCCGCTTCCCGCTGCGCGCCGCGGTCCACGGCTTTGCGAAAATGCTTCAGTGCCTCGTCAGGAATGTAGAACTGCCGATCTTCCGGCCAACCGAGATGTCGTTTAGTTTCGCGCACTGCCTCTTCGCCGGGCGCATCGCTGTGGGCTTTGCGCGTGCCGGCCGTCGGCATGCCGTAGCCAATTATTGTCTTTACTGAAATCAAGGACGGCCTGGTACCGACTGACTGCGCTTCACGAATCGCAGCCTCAATGGTGTCAAGATTGTTGCCGTCTGCAACCGTCAGCGTGTGCCAGCCGTAAGCCTCGAAACGCTTCGGCACGTCTTCACTGAACGCGAGTTTGGTAAAACCCTCGATGGTCACGTTGTTGTCGTCGTAGAGATAGATCAGTTTGCCGAGCTGAAGATGGCCGGCGAGTGATGCTGCCTCCGACGCGACGCCTTCCATCAAATCGCCATCGGAGACAATCGCGTAGACGTGATGATCGATAAGGGGAAAACTTTCTTTATTGAATTTCGCCCCGAGATGCGCCGCGCCCATCGCCATGCCTACGCCATTCGCGAAGCCCTGTCCCAAAGGACCGGTTGTAATCTCGACGCCTGGCGTCAGGCCATACTCAGGATGGCCCGGAGTTTTTGAGCCCCACTGGCGAAAGTTTTTGATCTCGTCAAGTTCCAGGTCATAGCCGGTCAGATGCAGCAGGGAGTAAAGCAGCATCGAACCGTGCCCCGCGGAAAGCAGAAAGCGGTCACGATTCTCCCATTTTGGATCTTTCGGATTGTGGCGCAGGAAGCGCGTCCAAAGCACATAAGCCATCGGCGCGGCGCCCAGAGGCAAACCCGGGTGGCCCGATTCAGCCTTCTGCACAGCGTCAAGCGAAAGCGTCCGAATTGTGTTGATGCAAAGTTGATCGAGGTCGGGAGTTGGGTTGATGTTTTCCTGCTGCACTGGTGCGCTCATTTCACCGTCCTGTTTACGTTCTTCTAATTACTCGCTCGTACATTCGCTGTTGACGTTCGAGCCCATCCTGATACAGCGCATGATGCGACATGTTTGGCTCAAACACTGTTTCGGCATTGAAACCCTTAGGCACTGAAAATTGTTCGATACTGCTTATTTTGCCCGCCGCTTCGAGCGCAAGCAAGGCCGCACCGCGCGTGGACGCTTCTGAGAGTTCGGACACCATCACGCTCCGGCCAAGAACGTCCGCGAGGATTTGCACCCAGGTCGGGGAAGATCTGAGCGCCTGGCCAGATGCAATCAGCGTCGCATCGGGCGCTAGGGGTTCGAGCGCTCTCGCAATCAGCGCGAAGCGATACGCGATCGCTTCCATCGCGGCGCGCAGTATCTCGATGGGACACGTTTGCAGAGTGAGCCCGAGAATGGCGCCGCGAGCATCCGGTGTCCAACCCGTGCTCCGCTCACCCGCCCAGAACGGCAGGATTGTCAGACCGTGAGCGTCAGGACTGAGCAACTCCAACTCGCTCTCTATCGTTTCGAAATTTTCCTGATACAGCAGCGATTCTTTAATCCAGGCGCACAGCCCGCCGCCGTCTGACAAGGCGCCGCCGATAAGAATTCGCCTCTTGTCGGCCCGATAGCACCACAACTCAGGGGCGAGCTGGTCAGGCGGTTCACCTTCAAAGCACACGCGCAGCGCCCCGCTTGTCCCGATCATCAGCGCCACTTTTTCGGTTGAGTTACATCCCGCGCCAATGTTGTTGGCCGCGCCGTCGCCGATTGCCGGGAACAAGCGCGCTTCGCTCAGTTGCGGCCAGCGTGCGGCGTAACGATGATTCAATCTCTGAAGAGACTGGTTCGGCGCGGCGATTTTCGGCAAGCTTTCAACGCTGACAGCGAGCGCTTCCAGCAACTCCTCATCCCATTCGCAACTGCGCTGATTTAGCAGCCCCGTGCCGGAAGCCATGGAAACACTCACCGCCGTCTCGCCAAAAAAATGCAGTGTCAGATACTCGGCAAACGAGAGCCACTGACTCGTTGCCCGGAAAGTCTCCGGCTCTTCGTTTCGCAATCTGAGCAGTTTTGCCGGCCAGTAGCTGGGGTGAATGCGGCAGCCGGTGCGCGCGTGAATTTTCGCTTCATCAAACTCGGAACGCAGTTGGTAAGCAGCGGCCGCAGCTCGTGAATCCGCCCAACCAAGCACCGGCGTGGTGGCTCGCCCTGTTTCATCGACTCCCACCAGGCTGTGCCAGAAACACGAGATCGCGATCAACTCAATTCGCGTGCTCGCCTCGTAGAGTTTGACAAACAGAGCGTCAAGCGTTTGCGCCACCTCCTCGAGCAACGCCTCTGCGTCGAGGGTCGCGAAACTGGTAGGGCTTTGCCCGCGGCGATCGACTCTGACAGTTGCGCCGTCTATTTCGCCGCCCCGCTCATCGAAGAGAGCAGCGCGGACGCCGGACGTGCCTATATCAAGCCCGAGCAAGACCGGTGTTTTCGCTCCCGGCATCACCGAGACTAGTCCAGGCAACGGCTCAAATCCTTCAACGACCTCGTCCAGCACGCTGCTCATCTTCTTAAGGGTCTCCAGTCCAAGGTCCAAAGTCCAATGTCCGAACCCCCGCTCAGTCGGAGTTGGCGTTGGGCCTTGGACATTGGTTGTTGGACGTTTTGTTCGCCGCAAAGGATCGCACAGGCGTCATCTGGTAGTCCACTTTTGAACTCACCTGCTAAAATGCGGACAATGCAGCCGGAAACACTCAACTGCCCAAATTGCGGCGCGGCGACTTCTACCGACGAGCCACTCTGCCAGTTTTGCGGTTCGCGTCTGGCGACCATTGCCTGTCCCTCGTGCTTCGCCCTGATGTTCATTGGCAGCAAGCACTGTCAGCGCTGTGGCGCGGCGGCGGCAGTTCCTGAAGTTAAGGACTCGAAAGATCGCAAGTGTCCTCGCTGCCGGAATGAAATGGCGTTAGTGACAATCGGCTCGACTGCCGTGCTTGAGTGTGAACGATGCCTGGGTCTCTGGCTCGACGTACCCGCATTTGAAAAAGTCTGCGCCGATCGTGAGCAGCAGTCGGCAGTGCTCGGCGTTGCTTCCGCCGCGCCAACACACGCGGTCCGTGAAACCAGCAAGGTAAACTACGTGCCGTGCCCGGAGTGTTCGCAGTTAATGAATCGAATGAATTTCGCCCGCTGCTCAGGCGTGATTGTGGATGTTTGCAAGAAACACGGAACCTGGTTTGATCGCGACGAACTGACTCGGATCGTGGAATTCATAGGCGACGGCGGTCTGAACGCATCGCGAGCGAAGGAAAAAATTGAAATTGCAGAACAGCGCGAGCAGTTGCGCCAGGAACAACGCGCCGTAGACCTGCGAGGTTCAGGCGCCCTGGGACTCCGCGAAACAGACGATAATCGACTCACTGGCATCGCTTCCGCGCGGGGCCTGTTGAAGGTTTTGCTGGGCTGATTCCGAGTTTGGTTTTGTCGCGCTGGAGCCATTCGGGGAACGCGGCGGGGGTAAACCACCTTCCTAACCTGAGAGGTTATGGCGCTTGATGATGAGTGCTTGATTTGAGAGCCCTCCAACCTCGACCACAACACTCAAGCGTATGCAGCTCAAGGTTGGGAAGGGTGGTTTACCCCCGCTCTTATTTGATCGTCCGCCGTAATAAAGTAATGAAGTCTTGAATGTCCTCTAGGGTTGTGTCAAATGAGGTCATGAAGCGGACTTCCGAAGTCTCCTCATTCCAAACGTAAAAGAAATATTTCTTCTGTAACAAGGGAACACACCGCTTTGGCACCAGGGCAAACACCCCATTCGCTTCTACCTTCTGCGTGATCGCTATCCGCGGAATCTTCGTGAGCTCGCGCGCCAGCAGTTGGGCCATACGATTCGCGTGTTCGGCATTTCGGCGCCAGAGATCGTTTGACAACAGCGCCTCAAACTGCGCTGAAATGAATCTCATCTTAGATGGCAGATGGGTGCCTTGCTTGCGCGTGTACTTGAAATCCTTTGCCAGACTCTTATCAAAGAAAACTACAGCCTCGCCATACATCATTCCGTTCTTGGCGCCGCCGAAGGAAAGAACGTCCACGCCGGCATCTCTGGTTATCGCTTTGAGTGGGACGTTAAGGCTGGCCGCGGCATTCGCGATGCGCGCGCCGTCTACGTGCAGCAACATGCCGTTATCGTGCGCAAAGCCTGCCAGAGTTTTCAGTTCGCGCTCGGTGTAGACAGTGCCCATCTCGGTCGCTTGCGAAACTGAAATCACCCGCGGCTGAACGTGGTGTTCAAAACCAACTTCGTGAAGCAGTGGCGGGATCTGTTCCACTCGGATCTTTCCGTCCGGCGTGCGCAGGGAAAGAAGTTTGCAGCCGGTGAACTTCTCAGGCGCACCGCACTCATCGACGTTGATGTGTGCCGTCTCAGCGCAGATGATCGCATGATGTGACTGGGTCGCGGCTTTCAAACCCAACACGTTGGCGCCGGTGCCCCCAAAAACGAAAAAGACTTCCACGTCTCTGCCGAGATGCTCGCCAAAAAGCTTGACCGCGCCCAGCGTGTAAGGATCATCGCCGTAGGCAATGACGTGGCCATCGTTGGCGGCGGAGATAGCCTCCATAATCTCAGGATGAACGCCGGCATTGTTATCGCTGGCGAAGCTGCGGGATGGTTTTGAGTCCTTCATATCTTCTGAAGTCGAAGACCAGTCGGATTGAATCCGCTTGGATCTCTTCCTTTAGTCTCTTATTTACGTCCTCTAAAGTCCTTAATAATCTCGCGCGCTGCATTCGCGCCCGGTCCACCAGTCACTCCGCCACCCGGATGCGTGCCCGCGCCGCAAAGATAGAGGCCCTTGATCGGCGTTCGATACTGCGCCCAACCAATCAACGGGCGAAACGCGAAGAATTGATCGAGCGATTGCTCGCCGTGGTGAATATGGCCACCACTCAATCCGTAGGTCTCCTCCAGATCGAGCGGCGTGATAACCTGCCGAGCCACAATCAACTCCTTCAAGTTTGGCGCGTAATTGCCTAACACATTGACAACTGTATCGGCAAACTCTTCCCGCCGCGAATTCCAATCGCCGTTCTTCAGCTTGTAAGGCGCGTACTGCACGTAAACCGACATGGAATGAGCGCCGGCTGGTGCCAGAGCGGGATCGAGCAAGGAAGGAATCGTGATCTCCATGTAGGGGGCAGGTGAGTAGTCGCCATACTTCGCGGCGTCAAAGGCTCGCTCGAGATAGTCAATGTCGGGCCCGATATGTATGCGCCCGGAAAGTTTTGCGACTGCTCCGTTAACCCCTTGACTATCGCCACCGTCCACTCCTGCGAACGATGGCAGCCCCGAAAGCGCCAGATTAATTTTCGCGGACACTCCCGCCGCTCGATAGTTTTGAATCTTTAAAAGAAAATTCGGATCGAGATAAACGGGATCGACCAACTTCAAAAACGTCGTGCGCGGGTCGGCACTCGAAACAATCGCGCGCGCCGAAATCTCTTCTCCAGTTTTGAGTACAACTTTGGAGGCCCTCTCATCAGTCGCCTCGATTCTTTCGACACCCGTTCCGGTCCTTATCTCAGCCCCAGCGTTAAGCGCCGCTTTGGCAAGCGCTTCCGTAAGCGCGCCCATGCCTCCACGGACGAATGCGGATGGACCAATCGCATGGCCATCTATCGCTGCCTGCCAAAGTAGACCCGTGCTGGTGCCTGCCGACCAGGGCCCGGCAAACGCACCAAAGATCCCGCGCGCGGCAACCGTCGCCCGCAGAGTTTCAGTCTCAAACCATTCCGCCACCAAATCGGCGACCGCCATTGGCCCCCAACGCAGCAAGCGATAAGCATCCTTCTTGCCCAGGCCGCGAAATGATCGACCGAGTTTGCCCAGGTTCCAGAGCTCACCGACACCGGGCTTATCAATTGATGTCGGCGTCATTGTTAGCAGGGGGGCCAACACCTTGCCGATGCGCGAGAAACTCCGCGCGAACTCCGGGTAGCTCTTCGCGTCCCGGGCAGAGACTTTTTCTATCTCGCTAATTGTTTGGGCCGTGTCGTCGTAAATGCAGATCGAACGGCCATCGGGCGCGAGCGCGAGTACACGCACGTCCGGAGTGATGAACTCGAGTCCGTTTCGCGCGAGTTGGAGGTCTTTTATGATGTGGGAAAAGAAAGGGGCTGCGGAATGAGCCAGAGTCGAGCAACGAAAGCCCGGATGGATCTCTTCGGTAACCGCAGCGCCGCCGACAATCTCGCGCCGTTCCAGCACCAGTGTTTTCAATCCGGCTTTGGCAAGATAACAGGCCGCCACCAGCCCATTGTGGCCGCCGCCGATGATGATGATGTCGTAGGTTGTCATTAGGTAGGACTGGCATTCCTGCCTGTCCGGGTAGTTTTCTTAG
>JBGQJH010000079.1:0-8438 GCA_041498935.1 Pyrinomonadaceae bacterium
AAGTAGTAATCGATGACAGCTCCGTCCGCCGGATTTTGTCCGGCGGCAGTGTCGGCTGGGAGCGGAGTGTCTGGCCAGGTGTCCCAGCGCACTCGCAGCGCCGCTTCCGGTGGAAACAGGTAGACCTTTGCTTCGTTTGTCCTGGTGTCGAGTCTTCGCAGCGGTGAAAGATTATCCAGCACCCAAAGCCCGCGGCCATAGGTAGCCGCAACCAGATCATTGCCATGAACCTGAAGGTCGCGAACGGAGACAGTGGGCAGGTTCAACTGCAATGGTTGCCAATGATCGCCTCCGTCAAAAGACACATGCGCGCCCGTTTCAGTACCCGCGTAAACCAAACCTTTGCGTGCTGGGTCTTCGCGCACCACGCGGGCGAGTCCTTTTTCCGCAAGCCCGTTGACAATCTTTAGCCACGTCTTACCGGCGTCGCGGGTACGGTAAATGTAAGGATGGGAATCCGGCCATGCGGTGGCGATGACATAGGCGCTGCCCGCTTCCAGCGGTGAAGCTTCAACTAGAATAATGGCACTGCGTTCCGGCAGCGGGGATGGTGTCACGTTTTGCCAGCTTTTACCGGAGTCGCGCGTCAGTTGCACCAGGCCGGTGCTGGTGCCCACCCAAATCATTCCCGCCTTTGCTCGGGACGGCGCAATCGTTTGAATAACGCCGTTCGCCGGTGCTTGCGGCTTGTCCTCTTCATCAAGCCTGTCCTTTTCATCAAGTTTGCCACGATGGTTCTGTTTCACCGCAGTGGGCTTCTCAGTAAGATCGGGACTGATCTCAGCCCAGGTAACAGCGCCGTCGGTCGTCCGGAGGACGTGCTGCATACCCACGTACAACGTCTTCGGATCAGTCGGGGAGAAGACCAGCGGTGTCTCCCAGGTGTAACGGTACTTTGGGCCGGGCACAAATACCGTCGAAATCTGATTGGTAGTTCGATCCAGTCTGAGTACGGTTCCGAACCAGCCAATCGAGTAAATAAAATTCTGATTCAGCGGATCGGGAGCGATGTAGCCACTCTCAAATGAGCCGGAGGGAAACCAGTCGCGTAGAGTTATCTGGCCGAAGTCCGAGCGGCTGGGCACTACCACTGATCCGCTATCTTGTTGTGATGCATAGAGCCGATAGGGAAAGGAATTGTCAGTGATCACGTGATACATCTCGCCGGTGGGCTGGTTGAACCATTCCGTCCAGGTCTGCCCATTGTCAACTGTAATTACCGCGCCCTGATCCGTGCCCATGATCATTCGCTGCGTGTCGTCGGGTGCGATCCACATCACGTGATCGTCTTCGCCGCTCGGCTCGCCTTTGAAAGCGGCGAAAGTTTTTCCACCGTCAAGCGAACGGTAGGTAGCAGTCTGCATTGCATAGACGTCGTCGGCATTTTTTGGATTGACGTACACGCGGCTGAAATAGCCGCTGCCAATGACCCGGGGGTCGGTGGTGATTCTTTGCCAGGTTTCGCCGGCATCATCGGAGCGAAAAAATCCCTGGGCCATGATTGCGTAGAGCCGCTTGCCTCGATTGCCGGGCGCAACTGCAATCCCCACTCGGCCGCGATACTGCTCGGGCAGGCCGGCGCCACCAACGCGTTGCCAGGTTGAGCCCTCGTCGGCAGACTTGAAAATTTCCGAGCCCTTGCCGTCGGGTCTCGGCTCGTTCGGATTGAATCGCAGCGTCCCGGTGGCGGCGTAAACAATGCGGCTGTCCTCCGGGTCGGCGCACATATCAAAGACGGCAGTCTTTCCATCCTGGAAAAAAACCTTCTTCCAGGTCTTCCCGCCGTCCGTTGTCTTAAAAACGCCACGTTCGTCGCCGGGAACGAAAGGACCGACGGCCCCCACGAGCACAATATTCGGATCACGCGAATCAACTAAGAGCGAAGAGATAGAGTTAGTTTCGCGCAGGCCAACATTGGTCCAGGTGCTGCCGCCGTCAGTGGATTTGTAAACGCCATTGCCCTGGAGTTGTTCACCGGTGCCGACGTAGATGATATCCGGATTCGAAGGCGCCAGGGCCAGCGCGCCAATTGCAGCTTGATGGGTGTCGTCAAAGATCGGCTGCCAGATACGGCCGCCGGTGGTTGTCTTCCATAGTCCACCGCCCGGCGTGCCAAAGTAATAGATCGCCGGTTGTCCGGGAATTCCCGCTACCGTTGTCACGCGGCCTGCTCGATGCGGACCAATCAGACGCCAACGCATTCCTGAATAGACGGAGCTGTCATATTGGTGCTCAGGTTCCTGCCCACTTTGCTGAGCCGAAACTGCGGAGGTAAACGCTAAGCTCGCGATTATCGCGACGAGCAGGATAGCTGCAAACTTTTCCAGCCTCCGACCGCCCGTATTGCTTCGGTCTATGACTGCTGACAGCCGATAGCTGTTTGCTGTCTGCTGTTTGCTAATAGTCGCGTGTGACATCGTGTTTAGCTCCGCACCATAAGATTTCATCGAACTTCTCCCTTTCGCAGGATTTTGAATCCACAGATTACGCAGATTACACGGATTTAGGAACAAGGGCAGTAACAGTGAGGGACGAGCCGCGCGTGCCTACCCCTCCTTTCTCATCTTCTTGTCTGCGTAATCCGCGTAATCTGTGGATACACCACACGCGCCAACAGTCGAGCTGACCGGCGTGACCATTCCCGGATCGGCTCCGTCCAGAACCTACCCCGGTGAGGCCGGCGCAAGCACGGTAACTCTTGCGGCAGGGCACACGAGAGATCTGGATTGGGTCATGCCTGAGACTGGCCCTCCGGGAGATGGCGTTACTAACGTTGCGTTTAGCGTCAGAGTGACTTCGGACCAGCCAATCGTTGTTGGCGCGAACTTCCAGTTTAATGGCGATATACCAAGCCAGTGCAGCTTGTTACCGAAGTAGTTTCTCTCCGAGCGCAGTTGCTTTTTCCAACCACGAAGGCCCTGAATAATTCAGGGCCTTTTTGCAACTGCTTACTGCTACCGCTTACTGCCTTCTGGTCACCGCCCACTGCTCACTGCACTGGTTGATGAGTTCACAACTCTTGACATATTTTTACATGCTCTTGACACAGCTTAACACCGGCAGGAGTATGCTACGGCACGCATACCGAAGTTCCTCGGAGAGGTCGAAAATGAAATTGAAGAGAAGAGGTTTTCTTGGAGGCTTCAACCGGTTCCGGCTGATGTTAACGCTGGGTCTCGCAGTTGTCTTGCCGGCGGCCGCGCTCATCTACGTCAATTTCAGCCAGTTGAGAGCCTTCGAACGCGACAAAGTGCTTGAGGCAGCCATCCATCGCGATTTTCAGGAGATGCTCGCCATCACCGAGAAGAAAATCAACAAGAAGGCTTACACGATGACCGAAGAGGCGAGGGGTCTTTTCCCCTCTCCGGACACTGACCCCCAGGAAAAAGAGAAGAAACTTGACCTCATCCTGGCGGAGAGTCCCTGGCTCGCGCACGCCTTCCTCTTTGACGAAAAAAGCTTCGTGATGCGTTCGCAGCCTCAACAGATGGATGACAAGTACATCCGCAAAGAACATGAGCAAATGGCCGAATCTTACCGTGGCTGGTTTGGCATGGAAGGCAAGCAGTTGGTCGAGGGGATGCACAAGAAAACGCGGCCTATGATGTTCTACGCCGGCCAAACAAAACGAGCCGAAGGCGACGCTTACATCATGACTGCCTTGTTCGTTTTACCTCAGCTCTCCGGCGACAGGGTTGTATTGGGTGGAGTTACCTTCGATCCTTGTTACCTGAAACAAACTTTCTTTCCGGGAATGCTGGAAGAGTCGGTCAACCAGAAGTTGAGTGACCAGGGCGGAAACTCGCTGGCCATGATGGTCTATCCTGCGGACATGGATATGGGACACGAGTTAAAGCCACTGGCCGCTTCGACAGGTTGGGGCGAAGGGAAGCCCGAGGTTTCGCGCAAGCTCGACGATGTTTTCCGTGGACTGGCGCTGGGCATCAAGTATCAGGGCACCAGCGTGGAGGCGCTCGGCCAGACCTGGGTTCATCGCAGTTTCTTAATCCTCGGATTCCTTTCGCTGATGATAGTCGGTGGCCTGGTGCTTACCAAACACATCGTCAGCAAAGAAATAGCGCTGGCCCGGCTGAAGTCCGACTTCGTTTCTAACGTCTCCCACGAGTTGCGCACGCCTCTGGCTTTGATCAGATTGTACGCCGAAACACTCGAGCTGGGGCGCATCACCACTCAGGAAAAGAAGCAGCAGTATTACCGCATCATTCGTAAAGAGAGCGAGCGGCTAACTGCGCTGATCAACAACATCCTCGATTTCTCTCGGATCGAAGCTGGACGCAAGGAGTATGAGTTCCGTAACACTGACATCGCGGAGCTGGTTCGCAACACGCTCGAGAATTATCGCTACCAAATCGAGCAACAGGGTTTCGCGTTTGAAGAGAGCATTGACTCAAATCTGCCGGCAGTGCCGGTGGACCGTGAAGCCATCGCGCGCGCGCTCGTGAACCTCGTTAACAACGCGCTGAAATACTCGGCCGACGAAAAGTTCCTTGGCGTTAAACTATACCGGGAAGACGGCGTGGTGAAACTCGAGGTGGCGGATCACGGCATAGGCATCGCGCGGCGCGATCAGTCGAAGATCTTCGAGAAGTTCTATCGCGCTGGCGATCCGCTCGTGCACAACACGAAAGGCAGCGGCCTGGGCCTGTCCCTCGTCCGCCACATTACCCAGGCGCATGGCGGGGAGATCGCGGTGGAAAGCACACCGGGAAGAGGCAGTAAGTTCACTCTATCGTTACCGCTGGCAGCAGCGACTTATCAGCCGGGAGTGTAGTAGGACAGACATTCCTGTCTGTCACACGTTAGGGAGAAACTGATCAGAGAACATCGATCAACTTCCGGAGCAGAATGGACAGACAGGAATGTCTGTCCTACTAAGAATAGCGCAGCATAAGGACGAGCGCATATGAAGAGAAAAACCACTTTCGAGCAATCAAATGGCGGCGCGAACGGCAGTCGATCATCCAGGAATAGCGACGTTTCAGAACCGAATACGAGTAGGAAAACGCGTATATTGATTGTCGAAGATGAACCGGCGATGGTCGCCGGTCTGCGTGACAACTTCGAGTATGAAGGCTACGAAGTGATCAGCGCCGCCGACGGAGTGGCAGGCCTCGAACGTGCCCTCGCCGACGATCCTGATCTCGTCGTACTGGACGTAATGATGCCGCGCCTGAGCGGTCTCGATGTTTGCAAGCAACTGAAGACCAATCGGCCGTCGCTACCTATCATCATGCTCACCGCGCGCGGCCAGGAGATCGACAAGGTTGTAGGCCTGGAGTTGGGCGCCGATGATTACGTTACCAAGCCGTTCTCCATTCGTGAACTAATGGCCCGGGTGAAGGCTGTGCTTAGACGCGCCTCGCCACAGGCGCCGGCAGCAGAGGTTTACAAATTCAGTGATGTCGAAGTCAACATCCGCAGCAATGAAGTGCGACGCGCCGGCCAGCCAGTCGACCTTTCAGCAAAAGAGTTCGCGCTGCTCGCCTACTTTGTCGCTCATCCTGTGGAAACACTCAGCCGCGATCGTTTGTTAGACGCGGTATGGGGTTATGAGAACTATCCAAACACACGCACGGTCGATACACACATCGTCCATCTCAGGCAAAAACTGGAACCGAATCCTGAGGAGCCGCGTTTCATTCTTACCGTTCACGGCAGTGGTTACAAATTCGTTGGTTGAGATCGTAGTTCAGTTCTTCTCTGCGAAGTCTTTGCGTTCTCTGCGTCTCTGCGGTGAATCCTGGCCGCGAAAAGCTCACCGCAGAGACGCAGAGAACGCAAAGCTAACGCGGAGAGTAGATCAAACTAAGTCACTACCGTCTGTTCGGGAGAGGTCAACGGTTTCATGAGTCAGGCACGATTCAATACCGGTTTAGGAACAGGGCGGGCAGTCGATGTCCGAGTGTATCCGCCGAGACCGAAGCGTTCAATCAGGGTACCTCGTCAGGAGTTGGAGGTTAAGCTTGCAGATCTGCAGCAGAATTACGCTGAACTGCATACCGAGATCTTCGAGGCTGCGCAGGTGCACCGGCGTTTGTGCGCCCCTCGTCATGTTCGTTTCGGAAACTTTGAAATTGCCAGTGAGATTTTCGCCGTTCGCCACCTGCCCGGTGACTTTTTCACGGTTGAAGAGATGAGCGACGGTGTAGTCCTGGCGCTGGGTGATATCTGTGGCAAGGGTCTGGCGGCCGGGATGTGGACCACGCATCTGGTGGGGCTGGTTGGCGCGCGCGTCGCCACCACTTCTAAGCCGGAGGCCATCGTTGCCGGCGTTAACCGCGACATCTGCCTGCTGAAATCCTTTATGCCGCTCGCCAGCTTGTTCCTCGCAAAATTGGATCCGATTACCGGGCTGGTTAGATATTGCAGCGCCGGACATCCTCCTGCCGTGCTTCTGCGAGCCAATGGAGAATTGGAATTGCTGTCCGACGGTGGCATGTTGCTGGGCGTGGTCCCTGCCGCCCCCTACGTCTGTGGATCCTTCGAACTGGGCGCCGGCGATGTGTTGCTGATTTATTCCGACGGCATCACCGAGTCGCTTGACTCCGGCGGGGAGGAGTTTGGTTACGCGCGCCTGGAGACGCAATTACGACGCGCACCAGCCGGCGCTGCTGATACGGTGCTCTTTTCTGTGTTGGGTGCCGTTCAGGATTTCGCGGCCGCATCCCCACTCGTAGACGACATGTCGCTGGCCATCGTCCGCCGCGACAGTTGATGAGTCCGCAGATCACTGCCCACTACTTACTGCTGACTCCTCACCACCGCTCCCCATTCACTCGCTAACCGTGAACTTAATATCGTCACCACTTTCCGAAAGCTTCCGATCGTTTTTGTTGAAAGCCTCAACCTGCCAGCGATAAGTGCCTTTTTGCAAAGGCTTATCGATGCCGAAAGAAGTGCCTTCGACGCGTTCATTGACATACGGCGAGGTGATGCTGGGGTCTTCGGCGAAGATACTGAACTTATAGTAGGCCGCGTCCGCGTAAGGCTCCCATTTTAGTTCCAGACCCTGTGCGCTTAACTGCGCGCTTACTTTAGCTCCTGCCTTAGGGTTGAGCGTTTTCAGATCGCTCTTGAAAAGATTGATCGGCGACACGAAAAAAGTCTTGTCCGCAGCAACGTCGTATTTCTCCGCACTGATTCCTGCGATCCCGGAAGTCGCAAAAACATATGAGTCCGTGTCAAACACACGCGCTGTCAAAGCTTCATATGTTTTTGGTGCCACGTTGGTAATCACATAATCACCATCTTTATCTGTTCGGGCGATATAGGTCTGGCCACCACAACCGCCAAGGAATCGGCTGAATGTCTCGCATAACTTGACCTCGATGTTCTCGACAGGTTTGCTGTTATACATGACTCTTCCCTGAACATTACCGGTTCCAGGCGCCGGCTTCACTTTTTCAACCCCCGCTTCACCAGGCTGAGCTGCGGTGTTTGTTGATTGCGAGTTTGTCGCTGATTTATTGTTGCCCGCTTTGCAACTCGTGAAGGCGATTGCAGCCATTACGCCCATTACGCAAACGCCCGCTGAAAGCCATTTCCGTACTGGTAACCCTTTTCGAGATCGTAACCAATTTCTTGGTAGCAACCATTTACGCGATGTCATAGTCCGAAACCTCTCATCTTTTGTTTGTCAGAACCGGGAGACCGGGGCCTGCCCGCCAGGCCGCTTGCCTGGTCATTGCTCACTGCTCTTCTCGTTGCGAAACCCTTTCACTGCAAAAATGGTAAGCACAACAAAAAGCGCGAAAGCCACGAGCTGCGCGACCAGGAACGGCGCCTCGGATTGCGTGGGAGCCAACGCCTTCAGTGCCGGCACTTTCTGGAAGAGCTGCACGATCAGGACGAAGACATTTAGATAGAGGGCAATCATGGCAGTGACTACGTAGATCCGGCGCCAGGCGCCGGCGAGCTTCCGTCCGTACCGCGCGAAGATCGCAACTGCCAGCATCACCAGCGATACTTTGCCAACCGCAATGGCCGGCGTGAAGCCATGGAACGGAAAGAAAAACCCGGTCACGCTTGTCGCGACTGTGGTCACCAGAAACAACGCGGTCCAGCCGTTCAGCCGTTTCGCCTTCACCAGCCCAAACGCAACGACTAATCCCGCGAAGATCCCGATCAAGCTTATCGCAACGTGCACCAGCGTGAATGTGGTCAAACCAAAGATCATAAGGCGCTCCTCTTCTCGTGTGGGCGAAATCTCAACACATCAAGTTGCAGCAGTACTTGTTGGTTTCTTAATTTGGTACACGACTTGTTCGACAGTTTTCCCCCGAATCGTCTTTTGCCGTGGCTCTATCATAACGCCACCGATTTTTTCCACGGCTTTTTGCGACCGAAGGTTCGTTGGCCCTATCAGGAAAACAACGCTCTCTACAAACTTAAACGCATGGTCCAACATGAGGCGTTTC
>JBGQJH010000080.1:0-8424 GCA_041498935.1 Pyrinomonadaceae bacterium
AGCGCGTCAGTCAGGATTCCGTCCTCAAAAACCTGGAGCAGGACGTTGAAAATATCAGGGTGCGCTTTCTCGATTTCATCAAACAGCAAAACAGAGTAGGGCGCGCGTTTGATCCGTTCAGTCAGTTGGCCGCCCTCTTCGTGACCAACGTAGCCGGGAGGTGATCCAATCAACTTCGACACCGAATGTTTCTCCATAAACTCCGACATGTCGAAGCGAATCATGGAGCGTTCGCTACCGAACAGGACCTGCGCCAGTGATCGCGCAACTTCGGTCTTGCCTACGCCCGTGGGCCCCAAAAAAAGGAACGAGCCGACGGGCCGCAGTGGATTCTTCAAACCCGCTCGCGAGCGGCGAATGGCTCGCGCCAGGGCCGAGATGGCCGGACGTTGCGAAACTACTCGCTCATGAAGTTCCACTTCGATCCGCAATAATTTTTGGGTTTCTTCTTCTTTCAGCGACGTCACGGGAATGCCCGTCCAGCGAGCTATTACCTCTTCAACGTCATCACGCGTTACCTGCGCGGAGACGAGCTCATCATCTTCGCTTTCGCCAATAACCGAATCAATCCCCGGACCATGGCTTTCTTCCTGTGACCACTGGTTTATCTGGCTCCACTCGGGAAGGTTTCCCTGTTCGCGGCGCACGCGCAGCTTCACCCGCGCTCCCGCTTCATCAATCACATCTATTGCTTTATCGGGCAGAAATCGATCCGGAATGTAACGATGAGACTGGTAAACGGCTGCCTCTAACGCTTCGTCCGTGTAATGAACCTGGTGGAAACTTTCGTAACGCTCGCGCACGCCATGGAGAATCTCGACCGCCTCCTCTTCTGTCGGAGGTGGCACTTTGACGGCCTGAAAGCGCCGCTCGAGCGAGCGATCTTTTTCAATCGACTTGCGAAACTCCGCCGGCGTTGTGGCGCCGATGCACTGCACTTCTCCACGCGAAAGGGCCGGCTTCAAAATGTTTGCCGCATCAAGCGAGCCCTCCGCCGAACCGGCGCCGACTAAAGTGTGAAGCTCGTCGATAAAAACTATGTAGTGCGGGTTCTCGATCAACTCGCGCATGATCTGTTTCAACCGTTCTTCAAACTGTCCGCGATACTTGGTGCCAGCAACTATTAACGAAAGGTCGAGCGAGAGGATTCGCTTGTTCTCCAGAAACGAGGGAACGTCACCGCGCACGATCCTCTGCGCGAGGCCCTCAACGATCGCAGTCTTTCCCACCCCGGGTTCGCCAATCAACACCGGGTTGTTCTTGGTGCGACGGCAAAGTATCTGAACCACTCGCTCAATTTCGGCTTCACGGCCGATCAACGGATCGAGCTTGTCGTTGGACGCATCGTCGGTAAGGTCGCGCGAAAACTCTACCAGGTGGGGAGTGTCCTTCTTCTGCGAGCCGCGCGCATCTGCTCCTGACTGCCGCGCAATCTCGTCGCGCACCGCGTTCAGCCGCAGGCCGCGTTCGTAAAGAATCTCAGCCGCCATGGAACGGTCTTCCCTGAGCAGGCCAAGCAGGAGATGTTCGGTGCCGATGTGGCGGTGCTGCAAACGATCGCTTTCCTCGTGAGCGTAGGCAAGCACTCTTTTTGTTTCCGGCGCCAACGGCAGCTCCACAGAGGTTGAAATCTTTTCCCGCAGTAGCGTGCGGCCTTCGATTTCCTTGCGGATTGACTCGATTGACACCTGCGCGCGCGGAAAAAAGCGCCCGGTCAAAGTTTTGTCCTCGCGCATCAATCCCAGCAACAGATGTTCAGGCTCGATTGCCGGAGCGCCAAACTGCGATGCTTCGTAGCGAGCAAAGAAAATTACCCGGCGCGCTTTTTCGGTGTAGCGTTCGAACATTGGCTTCTTATCGTAGAACTGGGGCCTATGATTACCATGCCGGGCAACTCGCTCGCCCGGCAACTGCGGCGCATTATAACCTATCAATGAGAGTGCCAAAAGGCTTGCGTGGTTTCCCAGGTAAGAAAAGTCGTAACCGGTGATTTATTTCAGACGCCGCCAAGTCTGGACGGCGCCAAACCTGGCGAGACTTCGCGCAAACGGCAGTCAGACTGGGGAAAGCCGCCCGTCCCGCAAAATCAGCGTCCGATCACAAATCTCCGCGAGGGCGCGATTGTGGGTGGCGATAATAACCAGAGCCCGGTTGTCTCGGGCATAAGAAACAAGTGAATGCGCGATCTCATTGCCAATCGCTGTATCGAGATTGCCGGTAGGCTCGTCTGCCAGGACCAGGGTAGGCCGGTTAATCAAGGCCCGGCAAACAGCCACTCGTTGTTGCTCGCCGCCGGAAAGATGCCCCACGACGGAGGCTGAGATCCGACTGTCGAGTCCGACGTCTTCAAGCATCTGGGTGGCGCGGCGCATTGCCTGACGGCGGCGGGTTCTTGTAATCAATAGTGGCATGCTGACGTTTTCCGCGGCCGTAAGATCAGGCAGAAGATGATGAAACTGAAAAACGAAACCCACTTGCTGGTTGCGAAAGCGCGCCAGTGCAGACTGGCTGGCGCGATCGATGGCCAACTGGCCGGCGACGATGGTTCCATGATCCGCTACTTCCAGCCCGCCCAACAAATGCAACAGAGTAGATTTGCCGGCCCCCGAGGATCCCATGATGGCCAGCGCTTCGCCTGCGCTTCCGGAAAACGAAGCACCGCGGAGGACCTCGATTCTCTCTCCGGTCGGCGACAAGAAACTCTTGCGCAGATCGGTAACCCTTAGTCCAAAGTCCAATGTCCAAGGTCCAAGGTCCGGTTTTCCAGCTTGACGTTTGAATTTATGGGCACTCAATGCTGAGGCGTTGTCTTCGGACTTTGGACTTTGGTCTTTGGACATTGGACTTATTGAGCGTCGCGCAGCATCTCCGCAGGTCGAATGAGCGCCGCCGCCCGCGCGGGATAGATCGTGGCCACTACGCTGAGCGCAAATGCCACCAGCGCAGCCAGGGCCATGTCGCGCAAGTGTAAATTCAAAGGTACGTTGCTGATTGAGTAGACGTCAGCCGGCAAACTGACAAGCTGGTAGTGATTCGCGATCAGAATCGCGACGGCTGCCAGCGAGACGCCAGCTACCGCTCCCAGCACACCGACTATCGCGCCCTCAAGTACGAAAATACTCATGATGCTGCGGGCCGTGGCGCCCATCGTGTTAAGGATGGCAATGTCCCGGCGTCGCTCCATGACAACCAGGATCAGAGTGGTGGTGATGTTTAGGGCGGCAATGAGAATTATGAGTCCAATGATAACAACGCCAATGCGGCGCTCGAGTGCGAGCGCGGTAAACAGCGGACGATTCGCCTCCTGCCAATCAACTATCGTGTAGGAACTCCCCAGCAGTTGCCTCACCTTCGCCGCCGTTTGCTTAACGTCGTAGATGTTTCTTACCTGGACACTGACGATAGAGGCCGCGTGAGCGTTACCGGAAAAAGCCGCCGCGGTGTCCAGCGGCAGGTAGATCCAGGTTGAATCGTATTCAAACAACCCGGAGCGAAAAACTCCCGCGACGAGAACGTGACGTTTCTTTCCATTGGAGGCTGAAAAACCAGAATGCGCACCGATGATCTCAGCCGTATCGCCCACCTTGAGTCCCGTTCGCGCCGCCAATTCAGCCCCTAATACGACGGGTGGCAAGTCTGGTTTCTCTCCATCCGTGGCAAAAACGTGACCGATTGAACCGGCAATAAGCGAGGGCGCAATGTCAGCCGTGACCGGCGCGGATGCTCCGTCGATACCACGCAACACCGCGTAAGCCGACGCGCGCGGGCCAATAACAACTGCGCCATCGTAAGTCGTTCCCGCTGCGTTGACCACGCCGTCCGCCTTACGGATGCGCATCGCGATGTCCTGGTATTCGGACATTGGCTCGCCATCGCCGCGCATGACGGTGAGGTGTGCTGTGCCACGCAGTATTTTGTCGCGCATCTCATCGCGAAAACCGTTGGCCAGCGCAAGCGCCACAATCAGAGCCGCAACTCCCACCGCAATTCCAACCACCGCGATGAGCGCAGTGACCCGCGCAAGCCGGCGCCTTTGACGCGAACGCAGATGACGAAGAGCCAGAAAGATTTCGTAAGGCATTTTTGCGTTTGAGATCTCAGCTCTGAGATCTCTGATCTAGGAGCTTACCGGAGGACATTTCTTCGTATCTTCCGGTCGGTTCTCCGGCAGCAGTCTCTGCAAATTTGGTGAATCGCTTGTGCCCGGCTCGCCGCGCGGTCTTAGCTCGTAGATCGTATCCGTCACGCGGCGAAAACTAAAACGCTCCTGCAGGCCAACGATTGCTGGAATCTCAGCGCGTTGCCAGCCACACGGCAGCCACCAGCGCGGATCGGCGTCGAGAAAGACGCGTCGGTTTTCTTTCAGGTAGTTTTCAATCAGCGGGACCAGATGGTCACCGGGCCAACCGCCGCCAGTCCCAATTGTTTCCCAATTACCCGCGCCTATAGCCTTCCAGTAAGTGACGGCGATTGTCTGCGAGCCTGAAATCATGACGGCATCGCGCGGCAGGTTTGCGAGCTGGTGGCGATATTCCTTGCTCATCGCTCTCCGTTCAATGAATCGCTGGCTGGCTGGTTGAATTAAAATGCCGAACATGACCGCGAGCATCAGTACTGCGGCCACGCAGGTTACAAAGGCCAGCCGGGCGCTGCGGAAGCGGCGGGCCAAAACTCGCAACAGAAAGCTTGCAGACAAGGGTGCAATCGCCGGCAGGCCCGTCAAGAAATAGCGCCAGTTAACCGCCGTGCTGTAGTTAAGATAAAGCAGCAGATCAGCCAGCAAACCCAGCTCTGCGAGTAGCAGTAGCGGCGAGAGTTTTCGCTCGCGATACTCATTCCACAGCGCGAATGGAAGCGACACCAGAATCAGCGGAGCGGTAACAAAAAAATAGACCAGATACGGCCAGAGGTTGTGCAGCGTCACGGGATGTCGCGCGTTTTCCTGTAGCATTGATTCGCGCCAGCCAAACCAGATCCAGCGATAGTGCGTGTCCGTGAGGAACCAAAAGGCGAACCAGCCTGAGGCGCACAGCAAGAAGATCAGACAGGAAAGTGCAACTATGAGAATTTCCCGGCGACGAAATTTCCAGCCATAAACGAGAGGGGCCAGGACTAACCACGGCGAATAAAACCCGAGCGTCTCGCGAAGATTGACACCCAAACCCAGCAGCGCGGCGCCCAACAGCACCAGCCAAACGCGCTCCTTTCGTAGTCCTCGATAATGGACTATCAAAGCAACACAAAGCAGCAGCACTGACGGAACATCCGTCATCACTTGCCCGCCATAGAGCACAAAGACTGGCGAGAAAGCGAGAAACAGAGCCGCCAAAGTTGCAGCGTGAATAGAGCGGGTAAAGTCGCGGGCGAGAACCCAACACGCAATCACCGCCAGCGGCGCTTGCGCCACGACAGCATATTTAAAAACAAGGTAGGCATGTTCCGGCTGAACGTTGAAGAGCGCGTGGGCTATCTGGTAGAGAGCATAGTTCTCAAAGATGAAGAGATTCCGGCCGAGGGCCATTGAAGACGGATAACCTGCCAGGGACAGCATGGTGTAGTCCATGCCGTCCCAATCGCCAATGAACGGATCGACAAAGTAGAGAACCAGCAACAGCCCGGCCAAAGCTGGAACAAACCACCACGGCCACGCTCGCCAGAATGAGCGCGACGACGAGGCGCGATCTGTTGCCAAGACGGTTGATTGGCGTTTGAAAGATTCTTCAGACGCTATCGGCGTGTTTGTCGTTGGGTGTGCCTGGTTCAACGAATTGAGTTTCGACCGCAGGTTCCGGTCTCTTTATCATCTTTACGCGATTACCCTGCGCATTGTACTCAACTTCGTCCATGATGTTGTAGATAAGCAGGACCCCGCGGCCTGAAGACTTGAATAGATTCGCCGGATCGCGCGGGTCAGGTATGGTCTGCACGTCAAAGCCTTCACCTTCATCTTCAATGGTAAAGCACGCTTCCTTTGGAGATAGCTCGGCGCCGACCCGGACCAGCTTAGTGGGATCGTTTTTGTTTCCGTGTTTGACGGCATTGACGAACGCTTCATCAAGCGCAATGAACAGATTGGATCTTTCAGGCGCAATCAGCCCCAGCTTGGCGACGCGCTCGAGCAGGTATTGCAACACGCCGTTCATCAGGGCGAGGTCACTGGGCAGTTCAAATTCAATTTTCTCGTGAGTGTGAGAAAGCAAGTTGGGATCGTCGACGTAACGAAGCTTGTAAGAGAGCGTCTGCTCAACTATGTCGCGCAGCTCGTCTTTGTTGTAAGGAAGTCGCAGGTAATTCGCCGCCACCATCTTGAAGGCCTTCACTATAACGGGCTCGTCGGCATTTGAGTTAATTGGCGTCAGGAGGCAGCGATTCTGTTCGTTTACTTGTTTGCCGTTTGACTGCCCGGTGGATTGAGCACTCGCCTGGGTGTCCTCCGTAAGGTCGCTGATGATGACATCAAACTGATCGAGGTCGTTGCGGCTGAGAGCCTCGTCTCGATTGCCTGTGACGATGGCCTCACAGCCCAGGCTGCCAAGGGTCTTCTCGAGTATGGCACGCAGCTCATCGTTATTGTCGACGATGAGAATCCTACGTTTCCGCATCCCACTCCAATCTGCCGCTGATAGTTAATAAGGAGAGATGGAAGCGCTCGTAACATTGGCCGGCTTCGCGCTTCCAAGAGCACTTTACGACATTTCGGCCTGCTGCGTTCGAAATATATCACTGGGAGGCAAGAAGTGACGAGTGATAAGTCTAATGTCCAAAGTCCAATGTCCAATGTCCAAAGTCCCGTTCTCCAGCTTGACCATCAAACTCGGGAGTGCTCAATGCTGGCGCATGTCTTCCGACTTTGGACTTTGGACATTGGACTTTGGACTTTGCCGCTTTTTATCGTGTTACACTACGCCTCCTGTCCTACCGATGGCCAAACACGGCAAACTTCAGATAGCGCTCGAGTATGCACTTGCGCGGGCAATTCTCTCCGGCCTCGGGGTGCTGCCGCGTCCTGTGGCGATAGCAGTTGGATTGTCAATCGGACGCCTGGCTTATCTCCTGCCCGGGAACCTCCGGCGCACCGGCAAACGCAATCTCGAGATCGCCTTTCCGGAAATGCCTGAGCCGGAGCGAAGGCGATTACTACGCGGCTGCTTTACGAGTCTCGGCCGGCTACTGGGCGAGTTTAGTCAACTACCACACGCGACGCCGGAGAAATTGCGCCAGCTCATCGAGTATGACGAGATTGGTTTGGCCCACTTGCGAGCGGCTGAGAAGAACAAGCGCGGAGTCATTTTCTTAACGGGACATCTGGGTGTTTGGGAACTGCACAGCTTCGGTTGGTCGGCGCTCGAGTATCCGCTCAGTTTCCTGGTTCGCCCGCTCGACAATCCGCGTATAGAAGAGATGATCGAGAGCGTCAGGACGAGGTTTGGCAATCGTGCGATTGACAAACAGAGTGCCGCGCGACAGTCGCTGCGAGTGTTGCGTGAAGGTGGCACACTCGGAATTCTCTCGGATCTCAACACCCAGACGCGCGAAGGGGTTTTTGTTCCGTTCTTTGGAAAGCTTGCCTGCACAACCGCCGGCATCGCCACGCTCGCGCTGAAAACTGATGCCGTGGTGATCCCAACCTGCGCCGTGTGGAACAAGAAACGGAAGCGCTACTTTTTTCACGGCGACCCGCCGGTTGAGTTGGTTCGAACCGGCGATCACCATAAAGACATCGAGGTGAACACGGCTCGCTTCGCGGCCGCCGTTGAGCGTATGGTGCGTCTTTATCCCGACCAATGGCTCTGGATTCATAAACGCTGGAAGACCAGGCCGCCGGGTGAGCCGGACGTTTACGAACGACTGGGGAAGAGGGGAAAAGGGTAAGGGGGAAAGAGGAACCAGTTTACCTTTACCCTTTACCCTTTACCCTTTACCCTTATTACCCGCCATGCAAGCTTCCGCCGAACAAGACTTCAAGGGTGCGCGTCCTACAGAGGAGACTGTCGCGCGCGCTTACAAGTTTGCCGATCTCTCGCCCTATCCGTTGAAGAAGAGGTTCCTGATTCGTGCCGCAGACCTCGCGTTTTTTCTACTGATCAAGGTGATCGGCCGGACGATTCGTTGGCAGGTGGAAGGGTGGGAAAACTGGGACGCCGCCACGCGCGACGGCCAGGTACCAATCTATACCTTCTGGCACAACCGTGTGTTCTTGTCGACCTACTTCTGGCAGAAGCGCCGCATCGTCGTAATGACCTCGCAGAGTTTCGATGGCGAATACATCGCCAGGTTCATTCAGAGATTTGGTTACGGCGCGGCGCGCGGCTCGAGTACACGCGGCGCTGTCGGGGCGATCATCGAGATGACCCGGCTGATGCGCGCCGGATGCCCCACCGCATTTACTATCGACGGACCAAAGGGCCCACGCTACGTCGCCAA
>JBGQJH010000081.1:0-8335 GCA_041498935.1 Pyrinomonadaceae bacterium
CTTCGCTTGATATTTCGAATCTGAAGCTACCCGCGGTTCCGAAGAAAGCTGCTATCTGCGCCTTGAATGACGTGCTCGCTGCGAATATCCAAAACGGGAAATAACGAACCCTTCCGGACGCGCCCTTTGCCGAAGGGCGAGAAAAGTCGCGCCGAAGCGCCTAGAATCCTTGTCGTACATAGGTCGGCTGTGTTACCGTGCGCGACACTCAAGGTATTTTGTCCTGGCGTTTTCGTAGCTCCCGCCCCGGCCAGAGCGAGCCTTGGCCCCACACCTAAGAAATCTTAATCAAGGGGAAACACTAGGCTGCGAAACGGAGAGTAGTCTTTGCTCGAAGTTACGGGAAAACCGAACCAGAGCCCGAATGGCCGTCGGGGCGCAACCGCCACGGCCCCCGCCCTTCAACAGACGTTGACGCCTGTAGCGGTAACCAAAGACGTCTTACTCAAGAATCACGCTACCGCCACAGTTCCCGTACTTCCCGTCCCCAAAGAGAGTAGGAACTGTCAGACCAGGACTCCGGTTATCACGGGGGAAGCTCACTACAAAGGGATGCTTTCTGTCGATGGCGTCCTCGTTGGGCAACTCGGCGGCAATGGCGGCAGTTTAGGTGTGCGCCAAAAGTCAGGATCGGTATTCGCGTCGCAGCCGGAACTTTCTGGCGAAATTAATTTTCGCGACATGGTGCGAGTGAATGGTCATATCGCTGGAACAGTTTATTCCAACAGCGGCACTCTAATCGTTGATACCACCGCAACGGTTGACGCGAATATCGACGTGGCCGTCGCTGTCATTAGCGGAACTGTACGGGGCGACATTGTTGCCCGCCAGAGGATCGAGCTTGGGCCAAGCGCAATAATCCACGGAAACATTTGCACACGCTCTATTGCTATAAAGGATGGCGCTTTCTTTGATGGCGTTTGCACGATGATCGAGGGTCGTTTCCCCTCTGACTAACCGGACTAATCTCTTTGAGTCTTTCAAGATCAGTTGCTGATTTGTCTCGACACTAAACCATGAGCGCTCTTCCAGACTTAGCCGATTCACCCGATGCTTTGGATCAACTTGCTGCTGACTACATGTTTGATCCCGGCCCGCATTTCGGCGAGTGGTTGGAGTCGCTTGAGGGCTTCCGCAACCGTGAACGGGCTGGATCGTTTCCCGAGGCTTACCTGGAGGCTGGCGATTATGATCTTGCAGAAACGCTGAGTTTGGATGACCAACTTCCGGATTCGGCTCGCTCCAAAGGCACGCTGGTGGTGACCGAATATGAAGAGATACAAGCCGACGTTGAAGTGACCGTGGCCGTGATCGATGGGATCTTCAAAGGGAAGATCAAGGCAACTGAGCATGTCTTTCTGGAAAACCACGCTCTGGTGATCGGAGAGATCAACACGCCCGCGTTGACAATTCAAGGCGGAGCGATAATCGAAGGCCGTTGCTACTTTGAACCGTTCGAACAGGTCGTAGTGCCACTCGAGCACTGGGAACGCCCGGGGTGAGAAGCCTTCAAAGTAGGTTTTTGCCAGGGTCTGGCGACGCCGAATCTCTCAGTAAACGGAAAGTGCTTTCAGTTTCCGGAATGACATTCGGCCGCATTACATTTGCGTTGCAAGGCTGGACAGCGAAAGGTTTGTTTGTCTATTATGTGTTCCCCGCTTCTGGGCGGTTGATTAGTCAGAACCAGTCGTCAAGGCTGATAATCCACTAAAAATAAGGCACGCGCAGTTTCGTTACTTTTACCGTCGGCGATGGCACCTGTGACTTAATCCGCGGCCCCCAACACAACGGAGGTTTCTAATGCTTAGGATCGGAAAGAACCCAAAAGAGTCGGCGGACAGCGAGATTTCCCCCGAAAAACCGGAAGTGTCAGCCTATACCGCCCCCAGAACCTATAATTCGTATCAACCAACAACTCCTGAAGTAAAAACGCCGATTGAAAACCCTCAGTCTGCGACCAAGGCGGTGACGGAAAGCGAATCGCTGGCGCGCGAAATCAAGGAAGGCAATCTCAGTGGCTTCGTCGGCAATGGTACGGTAGTGACCGGTGAAGCCAACTTTAAGGCGATGATGCGAGTGGACGGCCATCTGTCAGGCCGGATCAATTCCAGCGGCGGAACATTGATCGTTGGCGCTAACGGGAAGGTCGATGCCAACATCGAAGTAGCAGTCGCGATTGTTCATGGCACGGTTAATGGCGACATCATTGCCACCCAGCGTCTCGAACTCGGCCGCGCCGCCAAACTAAATGGCAACATTCAGACCACTTCATTGATGATCGAGCCAGGTGCACTTTTCGAAGGTAGCTGCAAAATGATCAAGATGAATGCCGGGGCGGACAAAGGCAAGAGTAATGGCCGCGATGTTCAGCCGCTCGATACCAGCAGCATGAAGCCAATCAAAGCGGACGCCGGTCCGGAGCCGACGGAAATCACAAACGTCTCAAGGGTCGCAAGCTAAGGGTTCGTTACTAAGCGACCGTTTGTTTGGCGCCTCGCCCTGGAAAAGGGTGAGGCGCCTTTCTTGTTTCTGTCTCGCTCTGTTTGCGGTCTCGCGACACCTTGACATAACCAAGCCGCCTACCTGATACATAGAGAGCAAACTCCCCCAGCATCAGGTTGTCATTAATAAGGTGCGTTTCCAGATTGCGTTTTTCGATCCTGCTACCGGTTTGAAGAAAACCTGCATGAATCCAATATTCCAAACTGATCGTTTACGCGCGAGGGCTGTCCTTTTGACCGCTTGCGCGCTGCTGCTGGTTTCAGCCGCAAATGTTTTTCCCCAACGTCGCTCGGGGATACTACACAACCCCACTTCCGGGGATCCGGTGCCCAAAATCCTATTGCTGCGAATCCTGCGGGCAGAAGACGAGCGTCGCTGGGACGACGACTTGCGCAGTTTGTTTTCTGCTCGCAATGCTGCCGTGCGCTCACGAGCTGCTTTGGCGGCAGGACGCATCGGCGACGAGGATGCGGTGGGCGATTTGATTATTCTGCTGCGCCAGGATGATGAGTTGGACGTGCGCGCGATGGCGGCGTTTGCTCTGGGAGAGATTGAAGCATCTTTAGGGGCGAGCGCGCTGCTAACGACTCTGAGGGATTCGCGCGAACCTCTGGTGCGCGCCCGAGCCGTAGAGGCGCTTGGCAAAATTGCGGCCGCCTTGCCAAAGGAACAGGAAGCGCGCGCACACGAGTTGGGTAGCGCGATTCTTGAGGTATTGAGCTTGGAAGCGCGCCGGCGCTCCTTGCCGGATCGTTTGACGATCTTACTTGGACTGACTGCGGCCCTGCGCGCCAAACCGCCCAATACCGGGCCCGTCGTCGCCGAGTTTCTCCATTACGCAGATCCGCGCATCCGCGCCGACGCCGCTAACACGCTAGCCCGGCTCAAACTGAAAGATGGCAACGAGCAACTGCGTAGACTTTTGACGAGTGACCCCGATCCAATCGTGCGCGCAAACGCAGCGCGCGTGCTCGGGGCAACGGAGGATAAAGCTTCTTTTGAGGCGCTGCTGGATGGGGCGCTGAAGGATAAGGATTCGCGCGTGCGCGTAAGCGCGATCCGCGCGCTGGGGAATTTGAAAGACTTGAGCGCCGCCGATCCTCTCACGAAGCAAACTGTAAAATGGGGAGCTCAGAACGAAGCGTTGGAAGTAATTTCAGCGTTGGGGAACATATTCGCGTCAAAGGGCGGCGACAAGAGGCCCAAGCTTATGGGTGATTCCCCTATCGAACTCTCAGCTCGCGGTCTTGTCGCGCTTGAGGTCGACAATGGGTCAGTCATGGCGATTCATCCGGAAGTTCACGTTGCGGCAGCCAAGATTAATCCAGAAGACTACGAGAAAGCTGTCGAAGAATATTTTCGTTGGACTGACAAAGATTTGCTATTCCCGTTCAAGAGTTGGCAGAAGACCGCTGGGCTGGCACAGGGACTCGGTGTAATTGCGACTTTGAAATCTGACATCTACGGTCAAGGCATCTTGACTCTTCAGACGGAAGCGCAAAAGCGGTTGCGAGTAATGCTCAGTGACCCACGATTGCCGGTGTTAGCCACGCCAGATGTACTGCAGGCATACGCAGGGTTCAAGCCCAAGGATCTTGATGAACTTCTAAGAATTCGTTTACAAGCGTCCGACGTAATCATTCGGGCGACGGCGGCAGCACTGTTAGAAGAGCAACCACCGAACGAGGCTAACGCGCGCGCGTTGATCGGTGGGTTGCCAGTGGCGTTGCGGGATAGAGATCTGAACGACGCGGCGCTCGCAATTCTCGATACGCTTGGGAAACAGAAAAGTGCCAAAGCTAACGAAGCGATCAAAACGGGGCTCGATTCACCGGACTATCTCGTCCGCCGCAAAGCCGTGGCTCTCTTGAAAGTAAACGGTGTTGGCGATTTCTCCTCGCGAATCGGCACGGTGCGAACGCGCAACACCGACGCGGATTACGAACGGGCGATCGCGCGCATCGGCAAGCAGGTCAGTGCCATAGTCACAACTAGCAAAGGTTCGTTTACCATCCGGCTATTGCCCGAAGATGCAACCTTGAACGTGGACAACTTCGTCCAGTTAGCCAAGCGCGGTTACTTTGGTGGCATTACAGTTCATCGTGTAGTCCCAAACTTCGTGATCCAGGATGGCGATCCGCGCGGCGATGGCAATGGCGGACCCGGCTATCAAATTCGCTGCGAGATAAACGAAGTGCCTTACGACCGCGCCGCGGTCGGGATGGCGCTTTCGGGAAAAGACACGGGCGGGTCGCAATGGTTTGTTACCCATTCGCCGCAACCGCATCTGGACGGCGGCTACACTGTTTTTGGTAACGTGGTCGCCGGGATGGACACAGTTGATGCGATCGTTCGCGGCGACGTGATTCGTTCAATTGTAATCAAGGAAGGTGCGCGCCGCGCTTCGACTCGAGGACGCTAAAGCATTTCTGTCGGAAGCAGAGTGAAAAACGTTTTTCTAAAACTTCCAGTGTCCACTCTTCTGCTGTTGGGTGGAACTGTGCTCATTCTTGCGATCCCAAACGCCCGGCAAGCACCTCCGTCCAAAGAGAGCGAGCGCGCGCGCTACCAGATTCAACTGAAAATCGATTTCGACGCCCTTTCTTATGCCGGTTCTGAAAGAGTGCGCTGGATCAATCACGGCGACCACGCCACTGGAGTTCTTTTCTTTCATCTCTATTCCAACCTGCGCCCGGATCAGCCGTCGACTTCGGCCGGCTCCGGCTCGCAGCGCACAGAAACCGAGGAGCCTCGTATCGAGATCACCGAAGTTCGCTCCGCGGCAGACAACGCCCCGCTCACTTATTCAATCGATGACCAGGGAACAACCTTGCGAGTCAATCTGCGCGAACAAGTTCCTCCGGGAAAATTTACAGAAGTTGTCGTCGGCTTCAAGGGGAATGTTCCCGAAATCGATCCGGATGAAACTGGCCTGACCATGCACGTCGTTAAGCAGGTTAGTGCGGCTCTCCGCGGCGATAAGGAAATTCGCAGCCCGCGAGATCTAAATTTTCGTTGTCGTGGGGTCATGTTGCTTGGCACTTCTTACCCGGTGCTCGCCGTGCATGATGGCGACGACTGGATGCGCAAAGTCGAACCCAGCGTCGGCGACATGATCTTCAATGAAGTGGCTGACTACGAAGTAAGAATAGCGGTCGCGCCGGGAGTCGTTGTCTTCACGTCCGCCGACGAAGATCGGAACAAGTCTGCCGGCGAACAAATGGCGGACTTCTCCGCTCCAGGGCTGCGAGACTTTGCGATTATTGCCGGCCGCAATCTGCGTTCTGAACAAACTCAAATCGGGGAAACCACTTTACGATCCATTTTCATTCCCGAGCATGAGCGAATCGGAAAGCGTGTGCTGGCCATGGCTGAAGATTCTTTGCGCATCTTTAGCTCCAGGTTTGGGCCGCTGCCTTTCAAGACACTGAACATCGCTGAGGCCCCGCTCGTTGCCGGTTTGGGCAGCAACGAGTTTGCCGGACTGGAAGTGATCGCCAGCGCTTACTATGTCGATTTTGATTCGCCTGCCGTGCGCAACCTGCCAGAAATTATTCGTGAACAACGCCCTTCGGTCGAGGAGAGTCTGGAGTGGGGCGTAGCCCATTTGACTGCGCATCAATGGTGGGGCGCGGCCGTGGGCAACAACCCCGCGCGCGAGCCGGTGCTGGACGAAGCGATGGCTAGCTGGTCCGCGTTGTTGTATTTCCGCGAAATCTATGGTGAACAAAAAGCGGCGACGGTGTTGCAGGACCAGTTGCAGGGAGTCTATCGCTTATATCGAACTTTTGGCGGCGAGGACATGGACGCGAACCGCCCGTCGCGCGACTATCGCAACACATTTCAGTATGCCGCGGTGGTTACAACCAAAGGCGCGCTGATGTTTGTTCAGTTGCAGCGACTGCTCGGCGAGGAAAAGCTGCTGGCGGCTTTCAACAATTACTACCGCGCAAACCTGCTCGAGATCGCGGAACTCGACGACCTGCGCGGCGCGCTTATTGCGGAAGCTCCCATTGAACAAAGACGAGAAGTTGCGCGCACCTTCAACCGCTGGTTGGCAAGCAAGCGTGGCGATGAAGACATCGCTAAACCCGATCAGGAACTGGCAACCTCGTTGGGATTGCCCGCCAAGCCCAGTCAGCAACGAGGCGGCGACCGCAACCTGCTCAGTGCTTTCGCCCGCGTCGGAAAATTTTTCTGGCAACAGATGACACGAATACGTTGACCAGGTAGGTGACGCCCATATGGTGACGCGGCTTTGCCGCCCTCCGTGCGGAAAGGCTTCGCCTTTCCGGGCCGTTGCTTGTTTCCTTTTGAGGCCGCGCCTCAAGATCGAGGTGCAGCCTCGCTGAATTCGTAGAACCTCGACGGAAAGCCGGAGGCTTTCCGCACGGAAGGCGGCAAAGCCGCGAACTTTCCGAACTTATGATGAGCGCTCATGACGTGGAAGACCGCAAACCGGTAAACCAACCTGTGCGTCAAGGATCACTAGTCAAAGTCGACGAAAGCCTCGAACGCTTGAGCTGGCTGATGGATGACCTGATTCGTGTGCCGGGATTGGGTTGGCGGTTTGGGCTCGATGCAATCGTTGGTCTGATCCCCGCCTTCGGCGACACTGCTACGACGATCGTGTCCTTCTATATCCTCCTCTCAGCCGTACGCTACCGCGTTCCGAAAGTAACGCTGTTGCGCATGGGAATGAACATCGGGATCGACTACCTGGTCGGATCGTTGCCGCTGGTTGGAGATCTTTTCGATGCCTGGTGGAAATCGAATCAGATGAACGTTGAACTGCTGAGCAGGCGGGCGACCGTTTCCGCAAGCGAGGCGCGCCAGGGACCCCTGAGCGACTGGTTGTTTGTGGGTTTGATAATTCTCGTGCTGGCTGGGCTGGCGATAGGCGCGGCCGCCGTTAGCTTTTACTTGCTACTACTAATTGCAAGCCAGTTCTCGAAAGCGGTGACGTAACCCTGGCGTTGGCACTTGGCTCGAGATATTCTTACCAAGTTTCTGAAACTTAAGGTGACTGTACGGCCGCCGCCGCCGCCAGCACGCGGTCGAGAGTTGACTTAAGTAAATCCAGACCGCGTTCGCCGGCTGCAAAACTGCGCAGCCTCCCTTCGCCATCGAAAAGATAATAGGCCGGCACGTAACCCTGATCGTTTTGAAACGCGTCCTTCAGTTTGTGTTCATTATCTATGGCGCACGGCTCAGTGATGGCGTTGGTCGCAATCGCTTCGCGCACGCTTTCGACGTCCGTGTCTGATTCGTAGCGCGGCATGTGGACCGCGATCACGCGCAGGCCACGCTCCTTCAGCTCGTCGCGCCACGCGGCGATACGCGGCATATTTTCTTTGCAGACGCCACAACTCAGCGACCAAAAATGAACAAGGGTCGGATGGCCACTGGCTTCCGCTTCCGCGTGGGCCTCTGGGCCCCCAAACCACTGCGTCGCGCCAGCGAGCCGCGGCATCTCTGTTCCAATCCTCATTCCCATGGTTTCATTCGACGGGCGACCGGAGACGGACGACAGGTGACCGATGATCAGCCCTCGTTAGGGGCAATACGGTCTTCGGTCATCCGTCTCCGGTCCGTCCACTTACGCGTTCAGGGTCTTCTGACCGGGTTTCCATTCTGCCTGGCAGAGACCGCCAGTTTGCAGCGCCTGGATAACTCGAAGCGTTTCCTCGGTCGAGCGTCCGATGTTCAGATCGTGGACGACCTTGTAACGCAGAGTTCCCTCCGGGTCGATAACGAACAAACCGCGAAGCGCAATCCCGCGATCCTCGATCAGCACGCCATAGTCCCGAGAGACATTCTTCGTAGCATCAGC
>JBGQJH010000082.1:0-8252 GCA_041498935.1 Pyrinomonadaceae bacterium
CCGAATATATCGACTAACCACTGCGCTCTTCTCTGTGCCTCCTCAGTGTTCTCTGTGTCTCTATGGTGAAGTGCCTGCGCCAGCGGCCCATCGTCCGCGCCAGTCAAACAAACCAAACCTGCCGCATATTCCGCCAACTCTTCAGGTGTGACCGCACACTCCCCCGGCTTCGCATGTTTCGGCACGCGCAACTTCATCAGCGTTATTAGCCGGCAAAGATTTTGATAACCCGTTCGATTGCGAACCAGGAGTGGAAGCGAAAAGGTTTCCTTCGGTGTGACTGAGTGTTTTTGTCCAAAGTCCAATGTCCAATGTCCAATGTCCGCTGACCTGTCTTGTTTTTGACCCTGAACGTTGGAGATTGGATCGTGGACGTTGACCGGACTTTGGACTTTGGACTTGGGACTTGGGACTTCGTCTGGACTTTGGACCGTTATTTCCGCCCCGATATGCGCCTTGATCCCATTCTTCTTCGCCGCCAGATGAAAGCGTGGGCTGCCGTACACGCCGTCGCGATCGAGCAAAGCCATAGCCGGCAGCTCCTGCGCCAGACAAGCAGCAATTAATTCTTCAGGCACAGAAGCGCCTTCGAGAAAACTAAACGCTGACCGCGCGTGCAATTCGATGTAATTTGTGGGCAGTGGGCGGTGGGCAGTGGGCAGTCGATCCCCTGTTGCTGATTTCGTTTTCTTCAGCGATCCCTTTTGCTTCTGCTTACTGCCCACTGCTCACTGCTCACTTTCTTTCAGTCATAAATGCCTTCGACAAACCACGAACCACTTCGCAACTCGCGATAAATGCGATAAAGAACTTGTAAAGGCGAGCTGCCGTGTCCACCCATTTCTTTGGTTTCCAAACCTTCTGACCGCTGACCGCTGACCGCTGACCTCTGAGTTCTGGACTCAATAGCCACGTCCCATTCATCCCGCGCCCAACTGTCCGTGCGCCACCATTCGCCCGTAGTGCGCCAGGGACCGGCCACGCTCACTACTTTTCCATAGACACTTTTGTTTTTATCCCAGGCGCTGATCTCTTGGGGACACCCTTGTTTCGCCTGCACCAGAGCACGCAATGGCGGCCGGAAAACTCGAAAACCCATTGTGAATTTCGAATGTCGAATTTCGAATTTCGGATTGCTGTTCACCGCTTGCTGATTGCTGATTGCTGACTGCTGATTGCTCTTTCCCCTTCTTCGCTTTGACTCTTTCAACTCAAACCTCTTCACCCTAAAAGCATCTGGTCGATGCGTGTCGAGCAACTCCGGCGATCCGATGTTTTCCGCTCCCACTAGTTTCGCGAGGCGAGCCAGCATCAGTTCCAACTTCTCCGGCTCAGGAGCAAGCGGAATAAACAGTCCTGTCTGTAGCACACGCGGTTTCACCGGTTCACAATTTATCGAGACCCCAACAACTGCTGCCGGCGGCGGATGTATTTCCGTGTCGAGCAATAAAAGTTTCAGAAACACCTTGTGATCGCGCATCGGATAAGGCAGGTTGAGTTTGAGTTCATGTAAGGCGCCGTGCTCCAGTTTCAACTCCACCTGTAACGCGTTCGTGGCGAGCGCATACGCATCTAGACTCGCGCAGAGCTGATTGAGCAGTCTTGCCAGGATAAAAGAGAGGGCCTCGAGTTGAGAGACTGGATACTCAAGCTCGATCGCGTTTTTGAAAACCGGGGCCGGCTGCCTGAGTTTTAAGTGACGAGTGGTTTTCCCCGCGGCAAGTTCTTGTAACTTTAATCCATCCTGGCCTAAGCGTTCGGAAACTCCCGCCACTGGCAACTCTGCAAATTCTTTAAAGGTACGCACGCCCCAGAGTCTGAGTGTTTCAATGACTTCTTCTAACTTCTCGTGCGCTGTCCAATGTCCAATGTCCAATGTCTGCTTCTCCGCAGTTGGACTTTGGCCTTGGAACGTTGGACTTTGGACGTTGGACTTTGAACCTAACAGATTTTCGATCGGCAGTTCCCCCAAAGCGGTGAGTTCCTCTCCCGGGGAAATAAAGGTTATGCCTTTAAAGTATTTTGCAGCATGTATGGCGGCATCAGGGTTCGCAGCCAGAGCGACATTTACCTTGCATCCAATTCCGCCAGACGCTTTCGACACTTTGGCTTGTTTCGCGATCTCATCGGCGAGTTCGTAGGAAGACCCAAATAGTAAAGCGCATCCTTCGACATCAATCACCACTGTGTCCGGCGCTGTCTCCTCGACGAGCGGCGAAAACGCATAGGCAAATTCCGCTAAAGAGCGGGGCCCCCGGCCAGGCAGCCCGGCTGGGGTGCTTGCCACCTCCGCCGGGATCTGTTGACGATAAATGCAGGCAAACATCGCACTTTTTCAGAGTTTTCGAATCAGAAATAATGAACAGGCGAAGATTAGCGAAAATTAGCGAAGATTGTCAAGAGGTCGAGCAGGGTAGCAAGCAGAAGTGCGGGGCAGTAGCCCGACCGTGAGGGAGGGCGTGCAGAAGCGCGTTACACGCCCTCCCTCACGGTCGGGCTACTGCCCAATCACAGTGACTAAAACCTCTTCTGCTCGCTTATTGAGGTAGAGAGGGCGCCGGCATTCCACTTGAAAATTCAGACCCCGCAATAGATTTGAATGAGGGAGTGGACCTTCATTCATCCGGCGACGAAGATTCTTAACTGCCGGAGTGTGAACCGCTGATAAAGAGCGAGAATGAGACAGCCCGCGAGTATTGCCATTATTGAATCTATCGGTGAATCCAGCGCTCACCGTTTTCAGTCCTTCGCTACTTGACGACCACAGACACGTTTCTCCTCTTAACTCCAGCGCCAAAGATGCGCACGATCGCACGCAACTCTCCTCCGCAATGACCACCAGTGCGGTGGGCGTGGCCTCCAGCGTGCGACGGAAGCGATACCACCAGGACGAAATGATCCGTCTTGCAGATTTTGCGGGAACGTCTCCCAGATCAAGCAGCACCAATCCAAAGCCGCCTCCTTGTAACAAAAGATCCGTAGCTTTAAAGGCGTGCTCGAGATTGTTGGCGCAACGTATCCAGAGTAGTCGCTCACAATTTATTTCCGCTTGTGCTGCTGATTTAGGATCGAACACATTGCTTGTATCCACCAGCGCGCAAACTTCCTCATGATTGGTGGCGTGGGCCAGGGCAGAAAGCATAAAGCTTGTGCGACCCGAAGATGCTGGTCCGAAGACTTCGGTTATGGCACCACGTGGAAGGCCTCCATTGATAAAAGAATCGACCTCACAAATGCCGGTGGAGATTACTTCCGCCGGCCTTTTTTCATGCAGCTTAAAGGCAGAACTGAAGCGCGACGCAATCTCGGATTCGATTTCAGCTTTTGAAAATGCAGCTCTCATGTTCTCGCTAATGACAGACAGGCAGGAATGCCTGTCCTACTAAACTCGCTGGCGTTATTATGCTCAAAAATGCTTGACGAACTCCTTCTGTCTTCGCTAATATTCGCCTGACTTTCGGCAGTAAACCGAAAATATCACGACAGCCTTATTTGAAGCAAGATTTTTAGGGGGGAAGCAAGACTTTTAGGGAGGGACACTTGAGATGCCAGTAACTGCGCGGCAAAGGCAGGTGTACGAGTTTATCTGTCGCTATATGGAGATCGAAAATCAACCTCCCACAATTGCCGAAATTGGTAAGCAATTTCAGATGAGTTCACCGGCAAGTGTCCACAGCATTTTGTCGACACTGGAGCGCGAAGGACTCATCAAACGCATTCCCAACGTCAGCCGCGGCATTGAGCTTGTCAAAGCCGCCAGGCAGGAAAGTGCGGGCGACGACTATGAAATTCCCTTGCTGGGACTGGTGGCGGCCGGTCAGCCAATAGAAGCAATCCTCTCCCACGAAACCGTCTCTGCTCCGAAGAGCATGATTGGACGCGGCCGCATGTTTGCGCTGCGCGTGCGCGGCGACTCGATGATTGAAGAGAACATTCAGGATAACGACATCATCATCGTGTCGTCTCAGGAGACGGCTGAGAATGGCCAGATGGTAGTAGCGCTGATCGACGGAAATTATACGACCGTGAAGAAGTTTTATCGTGAGCCTGACTTCATTCGTTTAGAGCCGGCCAACCCACAGTTCAAACCGATATTCATCAAGACCCCCGGCCGACTGCAACTTCAGGGTGTCGTTCGAGGACTCATTCGCAATTATTCAACTGCCAGCTGAGATCTCAAATTTCAGATTTCAAATTTGAGATTATTTGAGATCTTAAATCTGAAGATTTTCCGCTTGAGGACCTGCGCAGTAATGGCCAACGAGGAAGACTTCGATCTCCAACGCAATGCATTAGACATGAAGCTCTGTGCGTTTGCACTGACTGACTGCACGGTCCATATCGAATGCCAGTCAGCAAAATATCTCCGCGCTGTCCACCGCACGGCTCTTGAACTGGCCGTGCCGAATCTTTACGGTTCGGAGATTGGCGGGTTCTGGTTAAAGTCGGATCAGATTGATCAGTTACGAAAACTGCCGGATTGCTACCCGGCGAATGAAATTGAATTTGTCAGACGCGCTGTCGAGGCTTACCTGTTGGCGCAAACTGAGGAGTTGGACTGGCTCCACGTAAAAGACGCCTAGAGAGTCTCAACCAGTCGAAACCATTTTCGACTGTGATTTCCTGGCCCTTTGCGCCACTATCAAACCAATGCCGGAGATAATCATGGCGCCGCCAATAAGTGTGCGCCAGTGCATTTCTTCCTTCAGTACGAGCATACCCAGAATCACCGCTGTTACCGGCGTCACCAGCGCAATCAACATAGTCTTGGTCACATCCATGTTTTGCATGAGCCAGTAGTACAGAACGAACGCGATCACTGTACCCACGATTGCAAGGTAGAAAAGCGAGAACACCGCGACTGGCGTCCAGTGATAGTTCAACGGATTCCCTTCAAGCGGAATGCCAATCAACAGCAGAGGGACTAATCCAAAAAGCATTTGCCCACCCGCCAGCATGGTAGGCTGCAAATTCAAGCCATAGGTTTTCACCAGCACGTTTGCATAAGCAGCACAGAAGGCGCTGCCAACCAGCGCAGCGCTTCCCCACAATGCTCTCGGCCCGGAAACTTGTAATTGATTGGAAAAGATCACACCCACACCCAAAACACCCAACAACACGCCGGCTATTCTTGGCAGCGTCATCCGTTCCCCAGGCAGATAGAAATGAGCAATGATCAATCCGAAAGCCGGCAGGGTTGATTGCAGGAGTGCGGCGAGGCCAGAGGAGATGTATTGCTCCCCCCAGAAGACCAGGCCGTAATTGAGGGTAAACGACAAAATTCCGCAAATCGCCAGTAGGAGCCAATCCCTTGCTTTGTCAGGAAAGGGCACACGACGTACTGCAATCAGCGAGAAAAGAATGAGCGCGGCAATCACAAACCTGATTCCGGCGAAGGTGAGAGGCGGCAGATCCCTGAGTCCAAGTTTGATGAACAACCAGGTCGAACCCCAGATGCAGCACAAGAGAAGCCAGACGAGGCGTGATTTCATAACTGTTGTTGGCACCTTAGAAGAAGACTACAGAAGCGCAAGCGGTAGCGAACCGGTGCCGACACTCAGCTATGAATCTGGTCGCAACACGACCGGTTCGAAGTTGAATGTCGGCATTTGCTCGCTACCGCTTGCGGTTTTCTGCACGGTCCTTCCGAAGTAAGCCATCCACTAAATTAGGCCGGTGCAGGCTCAGTCTTAATAACTGCAAAGGCCGCGCCTTGCGGATCCTGAAGGATCGCAAAACGACCTACGCCAGGGATGTCGTCAGCCGGCTTGATTGTAGTAGCTCCCAGCTCAGTCGCTTTCTTTACCTTTGCATCGCAGTCGTCAACGGCGAAGTACACCAGCCAATGCGGCGGAACCCCGGCCATTTCTGGAGTCCGCTTAAACATTCCGCCGGCGCCTCTGTCGCCATTCTGAAAGATCGTATATTCCATGGGCCCAAAGGTCTTGGTGTCTATTCCCCAACCAAATAGACCGCTATAAAAAGCGCCGGCCCTGGCTGTATCGGTCGTGGCCAGTTCATTCCAAACGAGCGCGCCCGGAACGTTTACCGTACTGGCGCCTTTGTGAGTGCCAGCCTGCCAAATTGCGAAAACGGCTCCGGTCGGATCCTGGACCACGGCCATGCGTCCAACCTGCATCACGTCAAAGGGTTCCTTCATCAGCGTGGCGCCAAGCTCTTTTGCCTTCGCCGCGCTCTCATCGGCGCTGGCGACGGAAGCGTACGAAAGCCAGTTTGGCGGAATACCCTGCGGAGTCATCTCCGGAGGCATTTGGTAGAGGGCGCCAACGTCTTTCCCGTTGAGCAGGAGCATGGTGTAAACCATGCCTGGGCCCACGGGACTATCGTTGCAGGTCCAGCCAAACAGTTCGGTATAAAACTTCTTGGCAGCCTCGCCGTCGGTGGTACCCAATTCCACCCAGCAGAAAGTTCCCGGCTTGTATTCTGGAGTCTCTTGCATTCTTGCTTCGGTCATTGATTTATCTCCTTCTAGTGAGCGCGCAAACTCAAAGGGAGACAGCGAGTATCTGCGCGGTGTCCGAACAAACTTTAAATTAGAGCTTCTATAATAAACGTTTTTGCCGGGTACACCAAAAACGGAAAACGCTACCTCCGGCAAGCCGAAAGTAGCGCAATCCGTTTCCTAATAATCGCCGAAGCTTTTAAAAGGATGGCAGCTTCGCATGTACACACTAGGCTGCCGGTCTTGTATCCCGATGATCAACTGTCGGTCAGCTAATCCTCGGTCAGCACGCGAATTGTTTTACCAAATCTCGCGTCCTTGCGAACGCGGTGCCGTTAGGTTTTTGTTTTGGTGGCTTTTCCTCCACCTCCGGTTACGACCGGCAACGACAGCTCAACTTTCGTCGAGCCATTCGCCCCCTTCGGCGGGTCCGTCCAAAGGGTGCTACTCGTTTTGATCCGAGTAGCTCGAGAAGACCTCTCAGCCTTCCCTAGCAAAGCCTTTCGGCTTCGACCCAGGGCGTCAATAGAATCAACAGACCGTTGCTGATTCCCTCTTCCGTGTGTCACCACATCGGTTACCGATCCCTTTGCCGGTCTCGAAGGCCGCGACCTTCGTGACAGGGAGGGTTATACGCTTATCCATGTTTTAGCGCAAATTTTTGTGTGTTTTATTTTTGCAGAAACGCCAAGAAGAATTTCGCGTGCAATTTATCGAGTAAATGCTCGGCTTTTACTACTACCAAGCACCACTTGCACCGCACTCGTCTCATTAAATATTCTTCACGCTCTTGTTTTCCTTTTAAACGTCCCCTCGATGCTGGCTAAACGCTCGGAGGGTCTCCTGTTACGGATGTTTTTAGCTCGTTATTCACGAAAACTTGCAATAGCCGACTGAATTGCCTCTTGTACCGCTACCAGCTCTGTTTCGTTCCCATATTTGTTGCGCGGCCAGAAAAATCCCTTCAAACCATCCTTCTTTCGGCGTGGCACGATGTGCACGTGCAGATGAGGCACGCTCTGGCTGACTCGGTTATTCAGCGCCACGAAAGAGCCCTCCGCATCGAGCGCAACCTCGACCGCGCGCGCTAACAACTGCACATTTCGAAAGAACGGCCCCACCAGGTCAGCCGGAAGATCGGCTAGAGTTTCCCAGTGATTTCTGGGCACCAGCAAACAATGGCCGGGAAAAAGTGGGCGATGATCGAGAAACGCAAGCGAGATCTCATCCTCAAATACAATGTTAGCCGAAGTCTCGCCGCTAACAACGTTACAAAAAACACAGCTTTGTGGGGCAGACGTCATGGCTTGGTGGACTGATTCTGTCTGAAATTCGAAGTGATGAATTAGGAATGGAACAGTTACGGCGTTCTCGTTGGATCGAACTTCTGCGGTAGATCCGTCCCCTGCCAAGTGGACCCGTCATCGTAGTGAACTTCGGTTACTGCCAGTTCTATGCGATATTTCTCGCCCGGCTTGTTTCTGAACAAAAGAATCTCATCAGTGTAAACGACTTGAATCTCAACCTTCCGTGTCTCAAGCGCGCGGAGGTCAATCGCGATAAGCGCGGTATCTCCTTTTTCCAATACTTCCCCTAACCCTTTCGCCCCGAAAACGAAATAACTAAACTTAACTGCTGTGACACTCTTGGCGGTCGCATTCTTTAGACATGACGCGAAGATTCTGAAGCGCTCGTTGGGGCCAAGTCTTCCACCGCCGACACCGACTACTTTCACCGGAAGGGATTCATAACCCAGGCGAAATGGATGATAGGGAGTGTACGATATTTC
>JBGQJH010000083.1:0-8237 GCA_041498935.1 Pyrinomonadaceae bacterium
GCTTCCGGGATCGTTTCCCAGACTTTCGGGATAGCCTGACCCAAAACGTGAATGCCCTTCAAAAAACGTGGCCGGCCCACGCACAAAATGTTCGGCGGTAAACCGGAAGCTTGCCAATCTGAATTTGGTTTGAAGTGGTCTATGTCAACGGGATTTGGTATCACAGTCAGTCGGCGAGAAGCGCGATCTCCGTTCAGCGAATCTCGCAGCGCCGCACTGGGTGAAGTAACGTGCGCCGCTTTTCTTATTAGCCAACTTTCCACACGCCGATTGAGTCTCGCCTGGCTTGAGTGATTCGTTTCGAAATTCATCACTACTCTGCTTCCTGAGTGCAAGCGAACCACGAGCGGAGGCCTTGAACTTGCAATTGAATGTAGTAAAGGTTCGGCGTGAAGTTCCGGACTCTCGATGATGTCGATTGGTTGCTCACGCAAGATCTGCTTTAACTTCATCGCCACCGCCAGGCGATAACCTTCCCACCACCGATTGAACCGCCACAAGAGCGGCACCGAATCAAGATTCAGCGACGGCAGTATGCGATAGACTTCCACGCCATCAGCTTCAAAGTAGTGTTGCGGATGATTAAGGGCGCGACTAACAACGACGGCTTTGTGACCCGCTCGCGCCAAGCCATGGGCCATCTCGTAAGTGTACGTGCCGATTCCACCCCATCCGGTTTCTTCGGGGTACTCCTGACTTACGAAACAAATGCTGAGCATTCAAAAGCCGTTATCTTCGAGAGCTGCAAAAAAGATCTACGGATGAAGATTCGCTCTCACAAACGCCAGGCGGGCCAGGAATTTCCAATAAACCTTCGCGTCCGCCCATGCCAACTGCCATTCGCGCCGCGCCAGGTGAGGACGCAGATAGTGGCGCGCATACAAGCGTAACGCGCGAGGTAGATGATGCGGAGAATTCTTGTAGAGGAACATGAAATATCCATGCTGGATGAAATAGGGCTTTTTACTTCCGGCAGAAGCCTTATCCTTGTGCCAGCACTTCGCGGCCGCGGTCGTTACCACGCGCCAGTCTCCTTTGCGCATTCGAACTCCCCAATCTGTGTCCTCGTAGTACATAAAAAAGCGCTCGTCCAGGAGGCCTACCTGGCTAATCGCCGCGCTTCTTACGAGCAGCATCGCTCCCGAAACATAGTCCACATCCTTAATGCCGCGAAACTGCCCCTCGTCCAGTTCATTTTGCCCTAACATTCCGCCCCGCGTGGTTTCGGGATCCATGAAACCGCCAGCCATCTGAATGCGCTCAGGATCGCTCCAGTAATAAACAACTCCGCCCACAACTCCAATGCGTGGATCGCTCTCCATCGCGCCAACCAATTCCCGCAGCGATTCGGGAGCAACTACCGCATCGCTGTTCAGAAGCCAAACGTAGTCAAACCCATTTTGTAAGGCCCAACGAATCCCAACGTTGCAACCACCCGCGAATCCGAGATTTCGCTTTTGTCCTAGTATTATTTCATTGGTGCATCGGGATCGAAGCGCATCAGACTCTTCCGGTCTGGAGTGGTTCTCGACTACAACGACTTGCGAATCCTGATAATTCAACTGGCTGAGGGATTCGATGCACGCGAGCGTATCTTCTGTGTTGTTCCAATTGACCAGCACGATCGCTACCCGGTGAGATTGTGGACCGGCTCGCTTGTCCGAGCGCTGAATCGAAGTCTCCATTCCTCGTTCGGTCATGGGCAATTGAGATAGTTCAGCGGGCATACACCGGGTGACTTAACCGTTAAACCGCGCGAAGATCGCGTCTCTAAAACTCCAGTAGGCTTTCGCAAATCTAAAAATCCTTGAGTGATCCCTATTCGCCAACTCGAGTTCGAGCTTTGTAACCCTGGCCTGCAATGCAAAGAGAGGGTGCTTCTCGCAAAAGTATTCAAACACTTTGGGAAACTTATCTTGTGCAACGGCATTATGAATCATCGAGTCGTGACGAATCCGGTAGTCGAAAAGTACTTCATCAACAAAGTGAAACTGGTAGCCGCGGGAGGCCATTGCGATCCACAGGTCCCAGTCCTCGTATCCCTGGGATGGCATATTGCTGTCGAATCCACCACACTGTTCAAAGGCCGATTTGCGCAGAACCGTGCATGCGTCTATGTAGTTGTCTCGAAGCAGTCGAAGGAGATCAAACTCGCCGCCGATGTTGAAGCGACGATCTGTCACCTCACCAAAGTATGCAGGCCTGCCATACACCACGGCCACCTCCGGGAATTTGTCGAGTATTTCAATCCCTGCATAGATGTAATTTGGCCTTATCAGATTGTCCGCGTCTAACGGAAGAACGTACCGGCCTTTGCCAGCGCGAATCCCATTATTTCGGGCGGCCGCTAGCCCCTGATTCGTCTGATTGATTACACGGTAACCCTCGGCTTCCAACTCTTTCATCACTTGCTGAGTGCGCGCGTCGGTTGAACCATCGTTCACTATTACTAGCTCATAAGTCCCCTTGTCACACTTTTCAACGCTCCGGATGGCGTCGCGGATAAATTGACCGTGATTGAAACAAGGGATAACAACTGATACAGGAATTTGGTTTGGCATGACTTGGAAACAGCATGTCGAGTCTACCTGAGCAGATATCGCACAATGCGTTCTCGACGGCTACCAGCGGGGACGAATCGTTTCCGGAATCGCGTCAATTTCCCTGCGCGCTGCCTCGCCGTTTGCACTTCCAGATTGTCAATTATTTTGCCGGTATCCATTGGAGAATTGGATTGTTGATAGCAAACCAGAGTGGCGTTGGGAATCGAGTAGAGTGGAATAGAGTGACTAAGTTCATTCAACCAGGTATACACGCCATAATGAGAAAACACATAGTCGTGCCACAGAATTACTCCATTGGGAGCTAGCATATCGAGGGCCTTCTCCGTGTCTGATCGAACCAATTCGTATTCGTGTCCGGCATCGATGAAAATCAGATCGGCTTTTCCTTTGTACGCCACCTGATCAAACTCCGTAGTGTCGCCAAAAATCTGCTCTATCTTCGGTACCTCCGGCGTATCTTGAAACATCGCGCCTACGGAATTGTCCTTGATGTAGTAGGTGTCATCGTTAATCAACTCACGCCGGCCATCATCAGGATCGAGGTCGATCGTCACTATTTGTGCGGCGGCGGCGGCGTTCATGGCCAAGTGGAGAGTCGTCAACCCGTTGAATGTTCCAAACTCAAATACCAAATCAGGGTTCAGGTACTTACAAATTGTGGAAATCACTATGAGCTCATAGGGTTGGACATTCCCGATTCCATTAAGAGGTGGTACGGCAGCCTGGAGAGTGCCCCGGCATTCAGATATTCCGGGAAACAGTTGTTCGAGTTCGCGGTCCTGAATGCGACGCGAACGATTGAACAGCTGCTGCGCCTCTTCACGGGCGCGCTCCATACGGCGCTGGTCTGAAGGTGAAGTTGGAATTCCCCAAAGTTCACGATCGGCGAGGTGCTTCGGAGGCCGTATCAGCCTGCCATTATTCAAGCGAGTCTCCGGTCGGCTCTCGTCGAATGTTTCTTTCAACACTTTAGGAGTAACCAATTCTCAATCACCTGGTCAGTCTTACGCACCCGCCGTCAGGATGCCTGCCGGACTTCCAAAGCAACATCCTCATTCACCAGGCCCCGCCACTCGCCAGACGCATGCAAATCCTGTTTTGGCAGAACGGTAACTAGCGGACTGGCATCCCATAAATCCAACTGGCCTTCCACCTGTGCGCCCAAACCAGCGACAATCCGGTATGAGCCATCCCACAATGGCAGGCGAAGCTTCCAGATAATGTTGTAGTCTCCGGCAGCCAGATCAATCTCCGCGCCACCGTTGTCTAAACTGTGTGCGGAGACGATGACCTGATCGTTGTTGTCTCGCAACGCGAATCCCAGTCTTGCTTTTCTGACGTCGCGCTTGCAGGTCAAGGCCAGCCTGAACTCGCAGTGATCCTGCGAATAGCAACTATGGGGCGAACCAGTTGAAGAGCTTACAAACTCCCAGCTGGTGAATTTTGCTTCACCATCCTTGACACTATCGCTTGTCCTGAAACCAGAGTACTGGCTATTTGCGGTTTGGTATCGATTTACAACTGACTGTATGTCTCCGCTCGACTCTACCCTGCCTCCCTCAAGGTAAATTCCAGTTTGGCAAAGACGCCGGATCGCTGCCATGTTGTGGCTTACGAACAACACCGTCCGTCCTTCTTTCGCCACGTCACCCATCTTGCCCAGGCACTTTTTCTGGAAGGCTGCATCGCCTACGGCCAGCACCTCGTCCACTAACAGAATCTCCGGGTCGAGATGCGCCGCGACAGCGAACGCGAGGCGCACGTACATGCCACTCGAATAGTGCTTCACCGGCGTGTCGATAAATTTCTCGATTTCCGCAAAGGCGACCATCTGGTCAAACTTCTTTTGAATCTCGGCGCGCTTCATGCCAAGAATCGAGCCGTTGAGATAGATATTCTCGCGACCAGTCAGTTCTGGATGAAAGCCAGTCCCAACTTCCAAGAGCGAGCCGATGCGGCCGCTAATGTCGGCGTAGCCTTCGGTGGGTTCGGTGATGCGTGAGAGGATCTTTAGCAGTGTGCTCTTCCCTGCACCGTTGCGCCCGATGATGCCGACCACTTCGCCGCGTTTGACCTCAAAAGAAACGTCCTTCAATGCCCAGAGGGTTTCTGATTCAGCGAGAAGACTGGGGTCGGAAGTCCGGCCACGGTGAGAGTTTCCGTTGCGGCGTCCAAAAAGATTGAAGATGCGTGCGTCGGCGATCCGGTCGCGCAATGTGTCGTGGCGCTGTTGCAGGCGGCCGATGCGATACCGCTTGCTCAGCCCTTCTACTTTGATCGCTATCTCGTTCATTTAGGAAACTACCAACGAAGTCTCCAGGGCCGTGCTTGAACTCGTGTTTGGCTGTTTCCGGCTCTCATGATCCAGCAACGCAGCAACGATCCGGCCGGCAGCCTTTCCATCGCCGTATGGGTTCAATCCTGAGGCCATCTCTGCACGTGCCCGCGGATTCTCAATCAGATAACTAGCAGCGCCCACGATCGTCGCCTGGTCTGTCCCTACCAAACGCACAACTCCGGCTTCAACGCCCTCCGGGCGTTCCGTGCTCCGCCGCATGACCAGGACCGGTACGCGCAAGCTGGGAGCTTCTTCCTGAATTCCACCGGAGTCAGTGAGAATCAGAATGGATCGTTTCATCAGTTGAACCATGACCTTGTAGTTGACCGGCGCAATCAGACTCAAGTTAGATATTCCCGATAAGATTTCTGAAACTGGCTGCCGCACATTGGGGTTCGGATGAACCGGGTAAACAAAATGGAGTCCAGCGCTCTGAAATCGGAGCGCCAATTCCCGAACGGCAAGGCAAATCTCTCTTAGCTGCGGGCCGAAGCTTTCGCGCCGGTGGGCCGTAATCAAGACCAGCGGCCGATTCTTAGGGAGATCACAGAGTGGTGGTGAAGTGGAATCCTGCGGTTGCCCGCTGATCTCCATCAAAGCATCGACAACCGTATTACCTGTGACCAGGATCTTTTCGTCGGGAACACCCTCGCCCAGGAGAATTCGTCGATTCTGCTCAGTCGGCGCAAACAACAAACTCGCCAGACTGTCAGCAACGTGGCGGTTAAACTCTTCTGGAAAGGGGTGGTCAAGATCGCCTGTGCGCAGCCCTGCCTCAACATGTCCAAAAGGAACTTTTCGATAGAAGGCGATCAACGCAGCCGCGAGCACGGTAGTAGTATCCCCCTGCGCTAAAATCCAATCGGCCTTTACTTCGTCCACGACCGGAGACAAACCCTCGAGGAGATTTGCCGTTAACAGGGTCAGATCCTGATCGGGCCGCATAAGATCCAAGTCATAATCGGGGCGAATAGCGAAGAGTTCTAAAATCTGATCGAGCATTTCTCGATGCTGAGCGGTCACGCAAACTACGGAGCGAATACGGTCACCATACCGATCCAACTCTCGGATCACAGGCGCAAGCTTGATCGCTTCCGGGCGCGTGCCAATTATGCTTAGAACTTTGAGCATTGAAGGTCAGAAAAGAGTTTAGAAAACGGAAAAGCGTTAGACAATATCCGCGAACGTTTTTTCCATGCGGCGAAAGTAGAAGGCGCCAGTGACGAGAATTACTAGTGCGACCGTTGACGACACGGCGATGATTGGGCCGGGCGCCGTGTTCGTTCCCAACAACGCCCAGCGAAAGCCTTCGACTACACCGACCATCGGATTCAAGCCGTAGATGGTGCGCCAGGGTTCGTGCAACAAACTGCTGGGGTAAGCGATGGGCGTAGCAAACAACCAGAACTGCGTGATGAACGGAACCACGTAACGCACGTCACGATACTCAACGTTTAAAGCTGAAAACCAGAGACCCACTCCCAATGAAGTTACTAAAGCCAGCAAGAGAAACAGCGGCAGCCAGAGCACGTTGAGCGTCGGTACCAGACCGTAATAAAACATCATGCCAAGCAGAACGACGAAGGCGAGCAGGAAGTCAACGATTCCCGAAAACACGGCAGCGAGCGGCACGATCAGCCGTGGAAAATAAATCTTGGTGATCAGGTTGGCGTTGCCGACCAGACTGTTAGACGACTGACCCAGACCGTTAGCGAAAAATGTCCAGGGCACGAGCGCGGCAAAACTGAAGATCGGATACGGAATTCCGTCCGAAGGGATCTTGCCGAGATGGCCAAAGAACAAACTGAAGACGAGCATCGTGAAAACCGGTTGAATGATGGCCCAGGTCGCGCCCAGTGCGGTCTGTTTGTAGCGGACCTTTATGTCTCGCCAGATGAGAAAGTAGAGCAACTCGCGGTATTCCCAAAGCTCGTGCAGCTTAAGCGAAACCCAGCCTTTCGATGGCGCGATGCGCAACGTAGTCAAAGCGGAGGGCCGGGAATTAGGAATTGCCAGTTGCGAATTCATTTCACGGGCAAAGTGGTAAGAGAGTGCGAGGTCGCATTACGTTTAAGTGCTAAGAGCTGGCTCGAAGCTGAAGAGCTAATGATCAAGTAGGAAGCGCCAAGAGCTTGGCCCCTTCCTCTTGACACTTCGCGCTTTGCCCCTTGCTCTTTGCTCTTAACGCCTTTCGCACCGCTTCAATAACACGTGCGACTTCGGCGTCGGTCAACTTCGCCGAGAGGGGCAGACTCACCGTCTGTCGCCCGATGCGCATTGCGTTGGGATAGTCAGCCGGCTGCCAGGCAAACTTCTGTTGATACACAGGGTGTTCGGGAATGCTCAGGTAATGCACGCCAACGCCGACACCGCAGGCGGTCATCGCGTCAAGGAATGCGTCGCGGCTGATTCCCGCGCGGGCTTCGTCAATCAGGATCGTGTACAGATGATAAGCATGGCGTGTTTCAGGATCAGGCTCGGCCGGCAGGTCAAGAGGTAGATCGGCAAAGGCTTCGTTGTAGGTTTCCCAGATCTGTTCTCGCCGCTGCCAGTTGGATGCAACTCTTCTGAGTTGATGAATGCCTAGCGCCGCTTGCAAATCCATCATGTTGAATTTGAAACCGGTATCAACAACGTAATAGTGTTTGTAACCTTCATCGCTGAAACGCTTCCACGCATCTTTACTCATGCCGTGGAGCGCCAGCATTTTGATCCGGGCAAGATCTTCTTCGTGGCGCGTAAGGACCATGCCCCCTTCGCCGGTGGTGACATTCTTGGTGGCATAGAAACTGAAGCAGCCGAAGTCGCCAAACGTTCCGGCTTTGCGGCCACGATACTCTGTTTCAACGGCATGGGCGCAGTCTTCGATCACTTTCAGCCCGTGTCGTTCGGCAATCTCAGAGAGCGCGCCCATGTTGCAGGGGCGTCCGGCGAAATGAACCGGCAAGAGAGCTTTGGTCTTTGGTGTAATTCGGGCTTCGACCTGTGCCGGATCGATATTCATAGTGCGCGGATCGACGTCAGCCAGAACTGGTGTCGCGCCTGCGTGAACGATGGCGTTTACTGTGGCGCAAAATGTCATTGGCGTTGTGATCACCTCGTCGCCCTCGCCAATGCCTGCCGCCAACACGCTCAAATGCATGGCGGCCGTGCAGGAACTGACTGCCGCGGCCGCTGGTACGCCCTTATAGGTGGCGAACTCGCGCTCAAACTGGGCCACACGCGGGCCGGTGCCGATCCAGCCAGATTCCAGGCAACGCACGACCTCTTCGATCTCACTTTGCTCAATCCTCGGTGCGCCAAAGACAATGAAGTCGGATGCAGCCATTGCGGAA
>JBGQJH010000084.1:0-8231 GCA_041498935.1 Pyrinomonadaceae bacterium
GTGCACAGCTAGCCGCGGCTAAAGATCAGGCCTCAAAGATGAACCAAACCCTGGCCGATACTGTTCGTTCAAACAGGGAGATTCGGGACAGTCTATCGCTGGCGGTAAAGCTGCGCAGCGACTTCGGTAGTGGTGTTTGTTTAATCGCGGGCTCCTTCTATTTTGTCGAGGCGGGCACTGGTCGTCCCCTTCGTTATCCGGAAGCACAGATGAATGAAAGCGGTGGCACAGTCCAGAATAGTGGCGAGCCGACAACGCTGACGCCTGAGGGGAAGGCGGCAATCGCTGAGTTTGAATTCGTCGGCACCGGCTTTTACGTGGGCGACGGATTCGTCATGACCAATCGACACATTGCGCAGCCCTGGCTCGCCGACGATCGCGCGCAAAGTTTGAGCAGCAGCGTCAGAGGACAGCCGCGCCTCAAGAAGCTGAGCGCTTATTTTCCCGATCGTACACAACCGATACCGTTGAAGTTTAAAATGGCCGGCAGCCGTGATGATCTTGCCGCGTGCTTGCTCGACATCAAGGATTTACCCACGGACATTCCTGTAATGCCGCTGGAAACCGATCCAGACGCAGTGGCGGTCGGCAAGACCGTGGTGATGATGGGCTACCCGTCCGGGCCCGATCGGCTACTCGCTCTCCTCGACGATGCTGAGTCCCGCAGTATACAGCAGCGCTACGGCGGATCACTCGACTCTGTACTTGGACATCTCGCTGAATTGCGGCGCATTCAACCGCTAACTACGCAGGGCAATATCACAGACGTTAACAGCCGGCGTATTGCCTATGATGCACGCACGGCGGAGGGTGGCTCGGGCGCTCCGGTGTTTGGGCCGACGGGCCGAGTCATCGGTGTCAATTTTGCTGTATTTACAGAGAATGCGGCTTCGAACTTTGCCGTTCCCATTCGGTTCGGAATCACCTTACTCGAGCGTGCCGGTTGGAAATTCCCTCCCGAGAAAGATATGAAGGAGCCGGAAAATGCGGCCTCACCAGCGAAATAACCCGCTCAAACTTCCCCGGCCTGGCGTTCAGACCCACAATCGTTTACGGCAACTCCCCGCCATTGTTCACGCATCCCAGGCGCATCATTTACTTACCAACACGATGGACCAAGGGCATATCGCGCGACTCCGAAGTGATGGTATATTGTTTTGGGTATTGTCAGTTGGGCGCAGTACTTGCCGGAAGAAGTTCAGAGTTTAGCCTTTAGGCTGCCGTTGCCCGGCAAGCTAAAGCTTGATGTACTCTAAACCAACAACGTTTGACGCAGGTGACAGTGAGATTCTATGAAATACCGGCGCAGTAAGGCCGCGTCGTCAGAAGGATTTTCATAAGGTTGAAAACCATCAAGGGTCACCTGAAGATGCGCGTTTGCCCCGACACAGCGTCACGAGGTAAAGCCTGTGCCTCAGTTTTTCTTCTCTTCGTCTCCCTGCTCGCTCCTGCTTCTTTTCTAACTCCAGGCGTTCGCGCTCAAAGCGAAGCAACGCCCGAGACTCCTTCCGCGGATGATACTTTTCGCCTCGAGCGAGTCCCTGTTGACGGCGGCGCTGAACTAATAACCATCCTGGCAAGGCTGGACGGTATTGAGTCAACGGAAGCCGGCAAGTGGGTGCCGATGGTAACGGTGCTCCGCGATACGCTTGGCGACCTCAGCCCCGAAAACGATCGTCTGCGCTATGTTTGGCCGCTGACCTACACCCGCCCCACAATGCGGCAGCGTCTTTCGGGCGCCATACCTTTTCTCTATTTGAGAGTTGGTAACAAAAAGCATTTGTCGCAAAAGGGGCCTCCGCCTGTCCTCGATCTTGCCGCGGCTGACCGTGACGTCTGGAACAAAATATTCTGGACGGCGCTGCAAAGTATTCTGCTCGATCCTTACGGTACGCCCGTCAAGGCTTCGACTCGCTCTTACCGGAATAACATAACTGACTACCGTAAGTCGCACATTATCCGCGCTCTCTCGATCCTCGCTCTTTACCAGGCGGTCGAAGGGCCGCCGGCTTTTTCAGAGTCGGAGCTTTCTGAGATTCAGGCGCGCCTGCGGCTTACTGACAAAACTTTTGGTGGGCTGGTTGGAGAGCTGAATCTCGAGCGGTACAACGAAAAGCAATTAACCGAAGCGCGCGATACCCGTGGACACAATTGGGAGTTGTTACGCCAGCGCGCGGAAGCCGAGTCGCTGTTTTTCGAGCCGCTGCAAATGCCTGACGGAAGCATGACGCACGCTTTACTCTGGGTGGCAAAGTCAGACCTGGCTCCGAATCAGGGTCGACTATATGACAGCCGCTTTCTGAACATCTCCAACCCGTGGTCCGACAAACGCCTGCTCACCTGGCAGGGATACAGCGAGACGCGGTTCCTGGATGCGGAGAACCGTCGCGTAGCTGCCGAGACCCCGGGCGCGCGCGCGGCCGAGATGATTCCGCTGGCGCTTTATGGCTTAGACAATCCCAAGATCCCCATACTGCTGGTTGATTTTCGCGACGGGCTTAATCCCAAGAAGCGCGAGATGTCGCGACGCGTTTTGCAGGACGTTACGAAAAACATCTTGTCCGTTTCACGTTTTGCCGACTTGTCCTACTTCCTGGGCCGCACAGTCTTTGATTTCGTTACCGGTCGACGCGGGATCGACCTTAATCAGGCGTCGCGGTTGGGCGCCTACTCACAGCTCAAACTCCTTCTCGCTCTCAATCAGTCGCTCGATCCGGAATTGCGCGAACAGATTGGAAATCGGCTGGAGAAGGTTTCGCTGAACCCAATGGAAAACGATCTAAAGGCTGAGGCCAACCTTGCAACCGAGCAATATGCGTCGTTATTGACCTACGCAAAGCGACCAGACGGATTGCCGCGGCAGCTCGATCAAGATCGTCGCGGCGAAATGGTTGCGTTAAACCATGGACGGACGGAGCAAATACTTTTCCGGCTCGCAAGCATTCTTAGTTTTGGCAAGTATACTCATCGCGAGAAAGCCGAACCGGAAATGGCGGCAAAGATCGATGTCGCCCGCCGGTTGGCTTATCACACCCGCTTCCTGCGAGAGGTAGCGAAATCAAGTCCGCAGATTGATGTTGCCTGGGACTTGGCTGAGGTGAAGCGCTCGCTCCAGTTCATCGCGGACCATGCGACAGAGGCAGACTCGAAGAGCGCTAGCGCGGCGGCGGCGATCTTCCTGCGGACGCAAGACGACGAAACGCGACGCTTTTGCCTGGAGAGTCTAGCGCGCATGACCAATCCGAAAGCAAAGACTGAGCTGCTCCGCCTTTCGCAGCACAAGGATATCGACCAGGCCGGCAAAGATTTAGTCACTTCGTTTCTGAAGACGCCACGTCAGCCAACCGAGCCTCTTGCCTCCTCGAATGTGAAATCCAATAGCACCAGAGTCGATCAATAATCATGTTGCGACTCGGCATCAGCACCTCCTGGGACCGCGGGCATCTTGCCCGCAGAGGATGCGGTAGCATTAGCGAAAGCCGGACAAGATGTCCGCGCTCCCGGGGACGCCTGCTCGCCGCGTTGCTGGTCCTCTCATTTCCGGCGCTCTGCATCAGCCAGACAAAGCGGGTGGTTACTATCCAATGTGACGGCTTGCCTTACGAGCTTGTCGATCAGTTCGTGCGTGAGCGCGACGCGCGTACAGGAAAGAGTCAGCTTCCGTGGTTCGATTACATCTTCTATCAACGGGGCACGCGTCTGGCAAACTTTTACGTCCGCGGCATGAGTCTCTCCGGGCCGTCATGGTCTCTGATCGATACGGGGCAACATCTTCAGATCAAGGGCAACGTGGAATTCGATCGCTACACGCTGCAAACTTACGACTATCTCAACTTCCTTCCCTTTTATGTCCAGGCCAGTATCGGGAAACGAGTCGATATGCAGGGCGTCGAAGTGCTCGACTCTTTAGGCGTGCCCCTGCTGACTGACGCCTATCCGCATAGCGAACGCCACGCGACCTTTTCCCTTTTTCAACGAGGGCCGAGGTACATCACGTTTGCAAAAGCCCTGGAAAACAAATTCAAAAAGGCCCCTAAGGAATTGTTTGACGAATGGACAATGGAGGGACTTGGGCTGAGAGGTTCTGTTCCCGATCAGCTAACACGCGAACTGATCGAAGGTTTGAGTGACCCGCGCCTTCGCTATCTGGAACTTGTCACTACGGATTTTGATCATACCGCCCACCACAACAACGATCGCGAAGCACATCTCTTCGTGTTGCAGGAGCTTGACGCGATGCTGGGTCAGATCTGGACGGCGATTCAGAAAAGTCCTCTTGCTTCCGAAACTACGCTGATCGTCGTATCCGATCACGGGTTCAATACTGACGAGCGGGTCTACAGCCAGGGTTTCAATCTCGTGAAGCTGCTCGGCAGCGCTGCCGGCGGCGGGCATCATGTGGTTACCAAGCGCCGCCTGCTTCTCGACTACGCCATCAAAGGCGTCAACCCATTTGTCCAGGATATTACCACCACCACGCGCGATTCGTATTACCTCAAAAGTCAGAGCAGCGATTACCCGACCGCGATGCTCGATTTTGACGGCAACGAGCGCGCGTCGCTTCAGCTTAGGGACTCAAGTCTCAATCTGCTTCACATCATTTTGCAGCAACTTCAGCGTTCGGATGTTTCCGGTGAGCTTAGAATGGCGTTAACTGATCAATTCTTCAAGACGCTTGATGCGAGACGGAAAGAATGGCAAGAGAACCTCGACAGGCTAAACGAAGAACTTGGCGCGCTCCGCCGCGCCACTGCGCGGCAGCAAGAATTGTGCGAGGCGCAACCGAAAAAGTTCACCAAGGAGGATGCAAACGCGGGACTGGACGATGAGGCAAAGCGTGTTTGCGCCTGGGCCGATATCTGGACGGGGCAGGAACAGAATTATGCGGAATATGGACGGACACTCGCGAATCTGCTTGCGCTGCGGAGAGAAGACTTCAATGCTGCAAAACTCAGGATCGAAGATGTGATTGCGCGGCGAGCTATGGGCGAGCACAACACCATTCATCAACTCCAGCATTACGTAGCCGGCATCGCACCTGGTGGCCTGATCTTGAAGGGTGATGGCTCGCTCGATATGGAAAAAAGCTTCGTGCATGTTGATTACCTCTCGCTTTTGCACGACCTCACGGTCCGCAACAACGTGCAGGCCGGGGTTGTCAATCGTCCCGTGGATCTAACCGCCATTCGCATACCTTCGGAGTTAGTGAAGCCGCTGATCGGTGATAATGAAATTGCTCCGGACGTCGTTTGGGTCAGTGCGGGACCGGAACAGCAAGCATTGATTCTCACGCGCGAAGACGAGCGCGGCCAGCTCAGTTTCCGCTATCTGCCGATTAAGAATCTCAAACAGGACGAGCAGGGTGGTTTACATTTCGAATCTTCGCCGTGGCGCGCCGGCTTGCCGTTGCAAATCCTGGAAGACCCGCAATTGGAAGTGCCCACCGGAGAGCAGGCGCAAGGCAGAGAGGGCCGCGAGGCGTGGCTCAGCCGATGGCACACCGATCTCGAGTGGCTTCATGCGCTGCACAAGACACGCTACTCCAACGGTCTGATTGGGCTGCACGAACAACTCGCTCGTCATCCCATCGCCAGACTTGTGCTTGACGAAGCGGGCATCTCTCCGGACGAACGCTTGTTGCGCCGCTTCCTGAGGAGACAACGCGACAACATTGAAGCGGACATCCTGGTCGTAGCCAATGATCACTGGAATTTTGATGTCCGCGGTTTCAACCCCGGCGGAAATCATGGTTCCTTCTTCCGCATTTCCACTCACTCAACATTCATGTTAGCGGGCGGCGACAAGACCGCTATTCCGCGCGCTGCCGTCGTCGAAGAACCCTACGACAGTCTTAGCTTTGTTCCCACCGTACTAGCGTTAACGGGAAATTTACGCGATGATAACACTCCAATTCCGGTTCTCTGGGACAAAGGCTTCCGGCGCTTTCCGGGCCGCCCAGTAAAAGAAGTGTTGGCCAAACCTGAAAACCAAAAAATCGCGGTTACGGGAGCAACGGTAACTCCTTGACGACTTCCGAAAAACAGTTGACTGAAGAATGGCCGGAGGATTTTCCCGAGCTGGAAGAACTCGTCGACCTCGACCAGAGCGAGCCCGCCGGTCCCAACAAATCGCGCCGCTCTTTTATCTGGCTACAAGCGATCGCGTTTCTGCTGGGACTGGGCCTCCTCGTTTACGTCATAAACCGCGTCGGGCTGCAACCGATCTTCGACGCTCTCATCCGGATCGGGTTTTTTGGTTTCCTGATTTTGCTGGCAATTAGCGGCTCGCGTCATGTTCTCCGCACGATTGCGATGTCGGCTGCCGTGCCCAGGGAACATCGCCGCTTCAATTTCTTTCAGGCGTTTGCCGCGCGGCTGGGCGGCGAAGCGATAAGCTTTCTTACCTTCACCGGACCGTTACTGGGCGAAGCGACCAAGGTTGCGCTGTTGCGACGCCGCGTGCCGCTGACCTACGGCGTGCCGGCGCTCGTCGTTGACAACCTTCTCTACAATCTCTCGGTGGTGTTCTTTATTTTAAGCGGCGCGTGCGTGATGTTGTTTACTTACAACCTCCCGCCGCTCGTTTATTATTCCCTGATCGCGATTGCGGTCATTGCCGCGCTGGGAATCGCCGCGGCAGCCCTCGCCGCCAAGCGCCGCATCATGCTTGTCACCTGGATGCTCGATCAAATGGCCAGGCTGCGCTTGAGTCCAAAAGTGATCCTCAGGCGGCGGCAGCACATTTATCACATCGAGTCCAAGGTTTACGACTTCTACAAACATCACCCGGGCGTTTTCTTCGGCATGATTGCCTGTGACTTGCTCGCGCACGCCTCGAGTGTCATCGAAGTTTATGTGACCTTACGCATGCTTGGTTACATGCCTCACGTCGCTCAGGCCTACATCATCGAGTCGCTGACAAAAGTAATTAATTTTGTCTTTGCGTTTGTGCCCGGCACCATCGGCGTTTATGAAGGCGGCACGGAGATCGTACTTCAGACGCTCGGATTCGCGGCCGCCACCGGCGTCACGCTGGCGCTGGTACGCAAGGCCGGCACGATCGTCTGGACGTCCATCGGATTGTTAATTTTAACCTGGCGGACCCTGCCAAACGCGTGGGGCCGGCTTCTGGATCGTAGTCCACGCTTGGAAAGACTTATGGATAGCCTCGTACTTTCAAACATCGCTCATCGGCCGGCGCGCACGGCAGTCAGCATCCTGGGAACGGCGGTCGGCGTTCTGCTCATCGTCTTTACCGTTGGTTTGGCCCACGGCGTTTTACGCGAACGCGGCCGTCGCGATTCAAACATTGGCGCGGAGATAATGGTTCGCTCGTCGGGCGCGCTTACTTTCGGCGGCAATTCGCCTTTCATGTTGCCCGTTTCACGCGCGGCCGAGATCGCGCGCATTGAAGGCGTCCGCGCCGCCACGCCAATCGGTCAGGCGCTCGATCGCAGCGACACAGGCTTCGGTTCGCGCCTAATCGATGGGATTGAGTTTGACGATTACGCCAAGCTGACCGGAATTTCGATCAGGGAGGGTCAGAAACTGACTGGCGGCGATCAGGCCATCGTTGATCCAGTTTGGCAACAACAGCGAAACTCCACGGTCGGTTCGACGGTGCAGCTCTTTGAGCGGGCCTTCAAGATTGTCGGCGTTTACGAACCTCCCGGCGGCGGCCGAATTAAGATTCCGCTCTCAACCATACAGGACCAGGAAGGCGCCGAAGGTCGCGCCTCGGCAATCCTCGTTGGCGCTAATGATCCTGCCCAGCAGGACGAACTTGCAGCGCGGATCCGGGAACGTTTCCCGGACGATCAGATCATCTTCACGCGCGACTTACCGGAGATCTACGCCTCCGGAGTGCCGGCGCTGAATATCTTCATAAAAGTTGTCGTGGGTGTGGCCAGCGCGATTAGTATGCTGGTTATCCTGCTGGCAATGTACACCACCGTCACCGAACGCACGCGCCAGATCGGAATTCTTAAAGCGTTGGGCATGTCGAAGACCGGCATCGCCTGGGTGATTGAACAGGAGGCGATTTTGGTGAGCTTGCTGGGGGTTACCGCCGGCGTGTTACTCACGCTCGCCGCGCGCGTCGCGGTGATGCGCATGACCTCGCTGACCATCGAGATCGAGCCGCGCTGGATCGGGATAGCGTTACTGGTGGGAATTGTTGGCGGCAGTGTCGGCGCCCTCTACCCGGCCCTCCGCGCCGCGCGCCAGGATGCA
>JBGQJH010000085.1:0-8202 GCA_041498935.1 Pyrinomonadaceae bacterium
CTTTGGTCGACCGTACCATGGGTGTAGGCGTCCGCGATGCGGCTACAGAGAAACTGGGCCGTACCAAGTGCGGTTCCGAACAAGCCACCGCTGGTGCTGTCGGTAATCGAGAACGGCAAACCTTTCTGGTAGGTGACAATGCCGCTTACGGTCCAACCTCTGAAGACGGGGTTGTCCATGAAGCTGTTCTTCCTCACCGGAATATCGTAAGCGTAACTCACGACCAGGCGATGCGGACGATCAAAGTCGCCGCGCGCTTTATTCTGGGCGGGGTTGGATTGATCGTTATAGATGTTGCCACCATTCTGACCGTTGCGAGTTGCGTTCAACTCGTCCGTACTCAGCGAACCGCTGACATTGTCTTCGGTCTTTGAGTAAGTGTACGCGCCCTGGAAATAGAGACCGCGATGCAGCCGTCGCGACAGCGTCGTCTGCCAGGAACTGTAGTTGGCAAACCCGATGTTGCCGGAGTAGCGTGATCCACGCTTGCGCGAGAGACCGACAATCTGGTGACGCAGTTCCTCGTTGTTGACGGTGTTGGTTGTGATGTTGTAGGCAACACCGTTCGCGTCACGAACAACGATTGGGGCCGTGGGGCTGGCCAACGTGGCAATGTACGGATCCCAGATGCCGATGCCGCCGAGGTAGTGTGACCCTACGTAACCCGTCTCGAGTGCCCAACCGCCTCTTAGTTGACGCTGAATGGTAAAGTTCCATTGTTGCGTGTACGGCGTGAAGGCATCACGCGGCGCACTGGTAAACGATGCCAGATTGATCGAGCAATTGGTCGCACCGGTTGCAGTGTCGATCGCGCCGATGTTGCTCGCATAGTTCAAACAGCGTTGCCCGGCCGCATTGACGAAAATCGGCTTGAAGTTAGAATTGTTCACATCCGCAGGATTGGCAGAGATCCCCCCTGGCGCAACTCCATTAACCGTAGTCGTCGTGCTCGAATTGAACAATCCAACAAAGCGAGTGGCAGACGGAATAAAAGCCGTGGCCACGATAGACGGTGGCGGCTGTCCGGCGAACGGATTAGCTAACTGGAATGCGGTGGGCACCGCGCGATTATCAAGTGGTTGCACCGTGAATGGCGCGGCCAGCGAGTTTTGCAGAATGTTTTGATTGGAGAGGCGCTGGTAATAGATACCGTAGCCGCCACGCAAAACAGTCTTTTGATCGCCGTTGATGTCCCAGGCGAAACCGACCCGAGGCGCGAAGTTATTATCGTCGCGGCATCGCTCAAGCGCACAGTCGCGCACGCCAGGAGTGCCCTTGAATCCGCCCAGATTAACCTTCTCCGGAATCAAGAAAGGGTTCAAACCGGCCGCAGCCAGCGAGGGATCAAAGATGCCGGCGCGGAAAAGTTTGTCATGGCCGAAGCTCATGGCTTCCCAGCGCAGACCTATGTTAAAGGTCATCCGCGAGGTGCGGCGGTAATCATCCTGGATGAAAGCCGCGTAATCGGTGGCCACGAAGTTGCGCGCCGGATCGCCGAAAGCAGACTGAATGGCCGTGACGCGACCTCGCAGGAAGTTTTGGAACGCGTTGCAATCGTTAGTGTCGTTCTTACATTGGGCGAACTGCAATGCCGCTAACGCTGGCCCTGTCAGTGTTGTTCCGGATGTCGTCGAACCGAAGGTCAACGATCCGCGGACCGCGAAGTTGTTGAAGCGATTCAGCTGATACTGAACGGCTTCACCACCCATGCGCAGGCTGTGCTTGCCGGTGACCATGGAAAATGTTTCGACGATGTTGTAGGTATTCGAGACAGTCCCACGATCGTCATTGACGCCGGTACCCAGCGAGAACAAGCCCGTTACCGCGACTCGGTAGAGTCCGGGAAACTGAGCGTTAGCCGTGGCGCCAGCCTCTGCTGCGGTGTGCGTATCAGTGGGAACGTTGCCGAAGAGGAACCGGCTGTAACCCAGACGAAGCTCGTTGACCTTGGTCGGGCTAAACAGATGAGTCTCAGTTATCGCGAGGTAACGATTCCACTGAAAGTCGTTACGCGGATTCGTCAACGTTGTGTCAGTGCCGAAGGGCTTGGCGACGGAGCCTTCGTCCCAGAACCAGGTTCCGGTGATCTTGTCCTTGTCGCCGCGGAAGCTGCGATCGTAGCTGACGGTATACTGGTTGTCCCTGATTGGCGCGACTGATGAGAACGTGCAAGTAAAGTTCCCGGGAAAGCCACCGACGGCGCCCACCACGCCTCCGCAGCCCCCCTGGCCCGCGCGCGGCACCAGATACTGCCCGCCAAAGCGATTGTCTTTCAGGTTCAAGATGTTGACTGCTACCGGATCTATCTGTGCCACGTTAAGACCGAATGCCGTAGCAAGCTGACTCGCGGTAACGCTGCCATCAGGATTGGTGTTGTACGCTTGCACGGTCGGGGTCGTGCTCGAGCCATTCGGATCGATGCCGTTGCGCGCGCGCACGCCCTGGTAGTTAAAGAACCAGAAGCCACCGACTTTAGGAATCGGCCCGCTGGCGCTGCCGCCGAAAACGTTTTGCAGCAAGCGACCCCGCTTCACTTTATTCTTGTTAAAGAACCACTCGTTGGCGTTGAGATAGTCGTTGCGATGCGACCAATAAAGGTCCCAATGGAAGTCTTTCGTGCCGGACTTGGTTACCAGACCCAACGAGCCGCCGCCCTTGCTGCCCTGAGTTGCGTCGTATAGTGACGTAGCAACTTTCATTTCCTGCAGGGTGTTGGGATTCGGCAACGGCACTGTGTCGAAGTGTGCGAGATTAAAATCGTTGACGTTGATGCCATTGAGCGAAACGCTGTTGTTGCTGGTGCGCTGTCCGTTTACGCTCACGTCCGCGGTCCCGCGTCCCGCAGTTCTCACGTCCGTCGGTTCCCCGGAAACGCCTGAAGAAAGAGAAAGCAGGAACAGGAAGTTGGGCGACGCCAACGGCAAAGTGTTTAGAGTTTGAGCGTCGAGCGCCTGACCGGTCTGAGCGCTGGAGGGATTAATCAGCGACGGCGCGGCTTCGACGTTTACTGTTTCCTGAATTTTGCCGACCTCAAGACTTACGTCCTGGCGCGTCGTTTCTGTGATGCTCACCTGGACGCCGACCACTACCGCTTTTTTGAAGTTGGCGGCGGTCACCTCGAGGCGATAATTGCCCGGTGATAACAACGTAGCAGTAAAGCTACCATCGTCTCCCACCGTGACACTACGAGCAGAGCGGCCGGTGGTCTCGCTGATAACATCAACCGTGGCGCCTTTTACCAGAGCGCCGCCCTGGTCAGTCACAACGCCTGTGATACCTCCTGTTTGGGTGCCCTGCGAATACACGGATCCCACAAAAAGAAAGCTCAGGATTAACCCACTTGCCAGCAAGCGCAAAACGCTTCGCATAACAGCTCCTCCTTCTTTTTACGAAATAACTATTTCCAAGTAACGGACTAGTTGATTGGTGCTTGAAGACCCTTGACCCTGGTTCGATAGAAAGGAAACCCGATTTTACGGCGAAAACAGGCAAGCAACATTCCAAGCGGTAAGGAAAAGCATTATCTCCAAAAACCTGCCATTTTAGCTACTTCGAAGCGCAGTCTGCCGACCCTGCTTTTCAAATCATGGAGTTTTTGGGTTTTTTGTTCAAATTCTCGGATTCTAAAGCTTTGCCGATGGGCGATGCCGAGGAACGAGGAGCGCCGGACGATGAACAGTTGCGCGATGCGGACTCGCAACTTGTTCAAGAATAGTGAATAACCCTGGAGGCGCTAGTGCCGGTAAGCGGTCGGAAGCCAATTGGGCGATGAGGGGATACTGGGCGGCGAATCTTGCGGGCTGAATCCCGAACTTCTCTCCCAGTGAGGCCCGGAATGTGTTCAGGACGAAGCTGCCTCGCTGGCTGCCGCCGGCGTAGTCTCATCGTGATGCTCGGTCGTGTAAAGACGAAGGATATCCTGTCCCTGGCGCGATCTCGGATCGATGGTGCGAACGTGCTTGCGACCCTGCATTTCCCAAATCGCTGTCACTACTCCATCCTTCTCAACGGCGTGATAGGAGATGTCTTCCAGCGGGGCTTCAGCCACCGGACTCTCGCTTGTCGTATCGGTCGTGCCCTCAACAGGCGCGGTCTCATTCTCAGACATTTTTACGGTAACACTCCTCTCAAACTTCTCAGGTTGTCTTGTTGGTTTAAGGAATTGTTGCACACGGCTCGCGCAAGTGTCCACCAGACAGGCAAACCGAGCGAACGCTGCGGTCCGTCAACCTCTTCCGCGCGTCGCCAGCGCAACCTCGACTGCCCGGCGCGGAGCAACCACGCCCCAACCCTGTCTTTCGACTTCGATACCGGGCACTCGTTCCGCCGTATCAATCAAAATTCTCTTCACTTGCGGTGGAGTCAGGGCGGGGTTTGCCTCCAGCATGCAGGCGGCGATTGAGGCAACAATGGGAGACGCGAAAGAGGTTCCGTCAACATACTTGTAGTGTTGACTGATCACATTGCCTTCGCGCAATTTGATAGTTATCAACTGTCTTAACAGTGGAACCGGCAATTCACGGGCTCCGTCGAAGTCTTTGTCGACCCCCGCGTGCGAATCGATGATCGCTCGCAAGTCATCGTCGGCCGCGGCGTCGAGTTCGGCGCAAAGATGAGCTTCGTCAGCTGTCGGCGTGGCGGGAAGAATCGGCGCTGCCACCCAAATGCCAGGAGCGATAATTTCAGGTTTTTGTAAACCGTCAATCGTCGGCCCATATGACGAGCGATACATCCCGCGTCTGGCTCGATCGAGCGAGTTCTGGTCGTCGAGCCCGCCGACGGAAATGGCCGAGGGCGAACTAGCCGGCGGCAGGACGGGATGGCCCGGGGCCATTCCCGCATTGCCGACGGCGCAAACCACGATCAATCCCGCGCCCACCGCGCGCTCGACCATCCGGCACAACGAACTATCCAGGTATGACTGCTCAAAATCTCCGCCGGCGGAAATGTTGACGATGCGAATGTCGTATTTCTTGCGGTTGACTAAAACCCACTCGAGGCCGCGTCCGATGTGCTCATCGGGAATACGTCCGCTGCGTCCAACCTTCACCAGCACCACTTTCGCTTCGGGCGCGATGCCGCGGTAGAAGCCTTCGGACAAATGACCATTCCCCGCCGCTACGACCGAGGTCATCATGCCGTGCCAGCTAGCGACGTCAGTTTTCTCAAGCGAAGTCCGATCACCATCGGCGTCGAAGATATTGTGGTAGGCGACGATCCGGTCTTCCGGTTTCGTTAGATCGTCATGGGCATAGAAACCGGAGTCGAGGAAAGCGATGGTCACGCCGCGTCCAGTGAATCGCTCGTCCGCATTCATTCTGAGCGGCGTAGGCAGCACGTGGTCGGTCTGTTCAAAAACAACCTGATGTGAATCGATTTGCGCTTTGGCCCGGCTAAAAAGCTCAACGCAGTTGGCGCAAACCCGGGCCAGCTCGCTCGCCGCCTCCGAGTTCGCTTTCAAAAGCGCTGCGATGTCCGCGGGAAGCTGGTTCAGGGGTATGCGCTGATCATTCATGCGGCCACAGAGGTGGCAACAGAGGTTGGCGCCTTCCGGGGGTTGACCTAAATCGGTGGAAAGAATTGATTCCGGCATCGGCGGGCAGTTTACTTCATTCTGTCTTGATTTCAATTGCGCCACGGTTCTGGTAATGCAAACTGTTAGTTTGCTGCGGATGCGGTCAGCTTCCCAGACTCGGCCGCAAGGTAACGGTTTGCGTTACAACCAGATGGACCTCGGTTGTAAACTAACCCTGCGCCCGTGTAAGGTATTGCTGTAACAAAACAACATTCTGCCGCAAGACTTTTCCAGATTCTATGGCCCACGAAGAAATAAGCGTTGCCGATCTTTTTCGCCGTGCTCAGCAGCTCAAGCGTGAAAGGCCTCAGGCTCCTTACAAAGAGGTCCGGGATCTTCTGGTAAAAGAGTTTTCTGGCAAGGCGTTTCCGTCACTCCGGAATCTGACCATCCCAGAGCAGGATGCGCGCGCACCGGAAGAAGACTGGTCGGCCGGATTACCGATCATCAGACGCGGCATCCAATTCCAGGACTGGAAGGAAATCGCGGATGGAATCATTCTAAGCCTGGAACAAACCGAGAACTACGAGCGCGAGCGCGGGCCCGAAGGCGACAGAGACGACTGGCACGATCGCACCGTTGGCATCGAAGAGCCAACGAAGAAAGCCGTAAGTAAGTGGATGCCGGAAGAGCTGATGGCACTCGCTGAACGAAACGCGAAGAAGTGAGTTCTTGTACTTTGAGTTTTGTTCTTTGAGCTTTGTGATCTGTTCTACGAAGTGCTCACAAAGTTCCAAGCACAAAGTACAAAGTTCAAAGCACGTTCTATTGGATGCAATGAGTTTTCTTGGAAGCCTATTCAAAGATCCGAAATACCAAACGACTGATCCGCGCAAGCCGGAAGAGATCAGCGACGCTGACATCATCAGTCCGGACACGCGGCGTGAGAACCGCATGCCGCCCGGACAATCGCGCACGAAGAAGTGGCCGGTGCTTGATGCGCATGGAACACCTGAACTAGATCTTGCGACCTGGTCGTTTGCAGTTGATGGTTTAGTCGAGCATCCGCAGGAATGGTCGCTCGATGAATTCATGCAACTGCCCGCAGTGCGCGTCTATGCCGACTTTCACTGCGTCACCCGCTGGTCTCGTCTCGACAACCTCTGGGGTGGTGTGCCGACGCGCGAGTTCGCGAGGATTGTGGGCGTCAAACCCGAAGCGAAGTTTGTAGTTGCGTTTGCTTACGATTCCGGCTGGTCTACAAACGTTCCTATCGAATACTTCCTCAACGAAGACTCGCTCTTCGCCTGGTCGCATGACGGCGCGCCGATTCCTCCGGAACATGGTGGGCCCGTTCGTTTAATCATTCCCCAACTCTACGCCTGGAAGTCGGCCAAGTGGGTCAAGGGCGTGCGCTTCCTCGAACAGGATCAGGCCGGCTACTGGGAAGAAGGCGGCTATCACATGCGCGGCAATCCCTGGGGGCCTGGCGATGGTGAGCGATTCCGCTGGTCGTGACTCGATCGAGTTTGGAGTCTTGAGTTGTGAGTCGAGAGTCAACCCCCAAAGACGCTGCAGCCATAATCCTCCTTCGTCATAATGCGAGCCTCCGCGACCCGGAAGTTTTTCTGGTTCGTCGCAGTGAAAAGCTGGCGTTCCTCGGTGGCTATCATGCCTTCCCCGGCGGCCAGTTTGATGGGACTGACGCCGAAGCGCCGGTCGAAAACTGCCCGGACGCGGACACCCGCGTCGCTATTAGTTGCGCCGCGCGCGAGTTGTTTGAAGAAACTCGAGTGCTCGTCGCGCGTGGCGGCGACGCTTTGACGCAAGGCCAGCGCGCTTCCCTGCTTGATGATTTGCAGACGGCGCGCATGTCCTGGCCCGCGCTCCTCAAGCACTACGATCTTCATCTTGACGCAAGCGATTTCACTTTCGCCGGCCGTTGGGTAACGCCGCCATTCAGTGCGCGACGCTTCGATACCTGGTTCTTCCTGGTTAACTGCCCTCGGAAACAACAGCCCCATGTCAGCGGCGACGAGGAACTCGCAAGCGGAGAATGGATTGCGGCGAGCGCGGCGTTCGCTCGCTGGCAGCGTTCGGAAATACTCGCCGTGCCGCCGGTTCTTCATGCTTTGAAAACCTTATCTGCCGGCCTCATCAGCGACGCCGATGGGGCTGACGGACTGGTCGAAAGATTTTTGTCGTCGCCACATGCTCATCGTGAGCCTGTGCGCCGCATCGAGTTTCGTCCAAATTACATCTGCTTCCCGGTGCGCACGCCGACAAAACCTCCCGCGACGCATACGAACTGTTATTTGATCTATAGCTCGCACGAGATTCTGGTTATCGATCCCGGCTCGCCTTACGAAGACGAACAACAAGCCCTGGCTGTGTGTGTCGATCAACTGATCGCCGCAGGCAGAAGCGTGCGGGAAATGGTTTTGACTCATATGCATCCTGATCATGTCGGCGGAGTCAATGCGCTGCAAACGCATCTGGGTAACAACATAAGAGTCGCCGCTCATCGTCTGACTGCCACACCTCTTGCCGGTAATGTCCGGGTGGATCGTTTTATCGAAGACGATGAGGTAATCAGTTTGGCTGGTTCGCCACAGATTTCCTTAAGAGCGATGCACACGCCCGGCCATGCGCGCGGTCATCTTTGTTTCCATGAAGAACGAACCGGC
>JBGQJH010000086.1:0-8196 GCA_041498935.1 Pyrinomonadaceae bacterium
ATCAACGGCCGCTACACGAAAGCTCAGCGTGAAATCTACGACCTGGTGCTCGAGACGCAGGTGTCTTGCGTGGAGATGGTCCGGCCCGGCGTGACGCACGATGAGATCAAGGCTCATTCCGTCGAAATGCTGACGGAAGGTATGGTCAAGCTTGGGTTGCTAAAGGGCGAGCCCACGGAACTGATCAAGGAAGAGAAGTATAAGCAGTTTTACATGCACGGCCTCGGTCACCTGCTCGGCATAGACGTGCATGACGTGGGAATTTATTACTACGACAAACAATCGCGCGCGCTTGAGCCGGGCACCGTGATGACGGTCGAGCCGGGAATTTACGTGGCGCCGGACACGAAAGACATCCCCGAACAGTATCTGGGAATTGGCGTGCGCATCGAAGACGACGTGTTGTGCACCGCCAACGGCCCGCGCGTTTTAACTACGAAAGTGCCGAAGCAAGCGGACGAGATTGAAGCGCTGATGGCGAAGTAGGTACTCTACTTCATCGGACGCTTGGAACGGAATCGCGTCTGCGCGCTATTGCGTTGAGTATGACGAAAGATACGTTTGGGACTGAACATGCTGGCGAACCCCTTCAGGGTTCACTGTTTCAAATGAACCTCTGAGCCAGGGCGCTGCCCTGGGCTGAAATTGGCCAACGCCTTCGGCGTATCTGCCTTCCACCTAATTTCTCGACAACTCCTCAACGATCTCGCGCATTATCGCTCGCCCTTTCTCAACCTCCTCAGGCTTTAGAGAAATGGCGCCGACAACGGCGTGGCCGCCGCCGCCATAGCGTTCGCAAATCTTCGCGATGTTGTGAGTGCGCGGACGAGGCGCCCAGGGATTAGAGCCCACGGAAATCTTGGTGCGCTCGGGGCCGCGCGTTAAGGCGACGGTATAGGTGGTCTCCGGGTAGAGATAGTAAGGAATGAATTTGTTAAAGCCTTCGTAGCCTTCGTCAACCAGGTCAAACTCGACTACTCCGTTTGCAAAGACAGCCTGCCGACTAATCGCTTCCAGCGTTTCCAAATGTTGTTTGAGAATCGGCTGGAAACGCCGCTGAACTTCGTTGCTGGTGGCAACCTCTTCCAGCGACTTCACAGTCAGCTCGCGAATAACCTGTTCGATAAACTTGTCGTCCGGGTCAGCTTCGATCACCTGCATCAGTTGCAACGCCGCCTCTTTCAGTTCCACACACTGGGCCGCGGATTCGTAGAGCGCGCCGTCGATGATATGGGCCCAGTGGATGAGTGGCTGCAACGGCGCAGAGTCGAACCCGAATTGAGTGTGCGCGACGTCGGCGATGAATTCCGTACAGGACTTGCGCGTGGCGTCGAGAAACTTCTTTCCGGATTGGTCATTCTTAAAATGTGTCTCGTCCTCGGGGGTCAGGAATGCCGACTCGTGATGATCAAACCACCAGGTTAGTTTTTCCGATGCCGCATATTTGAAATCCACGATCGCGTTTTCGTCGCCGTCAAACAGACTGAAATCAAACAGGTTTCCCGGGCGATGCAGCAAACCGCCGTAATTGATTTCCGCCCCTGGGTGGACGCGTTCCTTGTAAAAGCGCGTGAAGGTGGCGGCCGAGGCGACGCCATCAAAACAGTGGCCGTGATAAAGCAAACGAAGTTTCATAGGGTTCACTTGTATAGCTGGCTAAAAAGAGTCGGCAATAGTAGCAATGAAGTGCCGTAAATAGTAAATCGGCGCAATTCAGAACCGGGCGGTAGCGACCGGGTGCTAGCATTCAACTTACCTTAGCGCGCGGTCTTACAAAAAAGAGACCCAAGGTCTGCTTGGCAAGGTTGAGTCTAGCATCCGGTCGCTACCGCTCCCGGTTCTCTATCCCGTGCCGCTGTAGGCCGAGAGTCTGCCGCTCTGATAGTCCACCTCAAAAATGTAGGGGCACGGCATGCCGTGCCCCTACGAGCGCGATGTGGGACGTTGCCGTTACCCGGCGTCATTCTTTACAGGGTACGATCACGGATGCGGTGCTCGCCTTCAGGTGATCGGCGATGAATTTGTCTACATCCGTCTCAATCAACTCACCATTGACTACCCAGGCTTTTTCGGTTAACACGTCACCGGTTTTCGCCAACGTTGCGGGCTCGAGAAAAACGTTATATGGCGAGCCCCATTTTCGTGTGTCTCCCGTTGCCTGACGATAGCCGTAGTGGGCTGTCTTGTCGCGATCCTCTCGTGATTCCGATTCACTTACTACCGGATACGGCGAACCCGTTGGCGCGAAGAAGTTGCGCACATCGTCGCGCGCGCCGTATTCACTAATGCCAATAACCGCGAGTCCCTGATCTTTATACTTCTCATAAAGCCTGGCGGCCACCGGCGCTTCGTTACGCCAGTTTGGGCACCAGGGCGCAAAGTAAACCACCATAACGAGCTTTTTGCCCTGAACCAGCGAGCGCAGATCGACCGGCTTGTTGTCCTTCAGATCGTTGAGCGTCCAGTTTTTGTAGTTAACAGTTTTCTCGACGAGTGGCGAATACTCGTGTCCGTCCTGGGCGTACGCCGCAGCCGGCGCTAACACCAGACCGAAAACTATCAACGCGAATAATTTGTTCATGATAAATACTCCAAAGGATGACAACTAGTTAGTCTTCTGCGCCGTTACCGGCGTTTCGTCGAGCAAAGGTTTCACCGCTGCTTCCCAACCCTCACGGTCGCGTGCGCCGACGATCTTTTGGCGGATGCGGCCTTCGCGATCAATCAGATAGGTAACGGGAAGCCCGGGCCCGTTGCCAAACTTCTCGCCTATCTCCTCCGCTCCGCGCAGCACAGTGTATTCCTGCTTCAAATCTTTTTGAAAATTTCTGATGGCTTCCACTGTGTCCCCAGGCGAGGTGGAAACTCCTACAACTTCAAATCCTTGCGACTTCAACTCACGTTGCATCGCATTAAACTCGGGTATCTCAGAACGGCAGGGGATGCACCAGGTGGCCCAAAAGTTCAACAGTACGACGCGCCCGCGAAGATCGGTCAAACGAAATGGCTGCCCTTCGAGCGTTTGCAGCTCGACGTCGGGCGCTGGCTGAAATTTACTGTTTGCCGCTGTTGCGGGCGCCGGGGGCTTCACTTTTATCCAGGCTTCAGCGTTAGGTAGCCAGGCCGCCAGCTTCGGGCTGTTAAGCAATGTGGAATAACCGGTTGCGACGAGCAGTCCTACTATGATCAGCACCACGCCCGAAACAACTTCCACCTTGTGCAGGTGCCGGCGAAACTTTCCGTAGAAGGCAAGAAACTGGTTGATGCCGAGACCGGTCACCAGGAATGGAATCGCGAGGCCAGCGGAATAAAAAGCCGAGAGCAGCAAGCCGCTACGCCAACCGCCGCTCGCAGCAGCGAGACCAAGGATGCCGCCAAGAATCGGACCGATGCACGGCGTCCAGCCGGCCGCAAAGGCGATTCCTAAAGTAAACGAACCCACCGGTCCGCGCGGCTTTTCGTTTGAGAAGAAGCGCGTGTCTTTGTAGAGGGTGGATATTTTCAGCAGGCCGATTAACTGCAAGCCGAAAAGGATGATGATGACGCCGCCGATCCCTCTCACCCAGGGGTTGCTGATGATCGAAGCCCCAACCAGGCCGGCGGTCGCGCCAAGCGTAAGAAAAATAACTGAAAGCCCGGCATTGAAAGCGAGCGAATTCATGATCACGGCGCGGCGCGCGTTCCCTCCCGAACCGCCTTCTTTAAGTTGGTCGATGCTGACCCCCGACATCAGAGAGATGTAACCAGGCACGAGCGGCAGAACGCACGGAGACAGAAACGAGAGAATTCCGGCAGCGAATGCAATACCGATGGTTATGTTTTGATCTTGCATTTCGACACTACTTAAACAGTTGAACGATGCTCACGATTAGTATGCTCACCAAAATGGTAGTGGACGCGATTGCGACTATCAAATGAATGGCAAGGCTGAAAGCATCGGAGGCGTTTCTTTGCTCGCGATTCATTCTAAAAAGGTAATACGAAAATGCCGCGTGTTTTCGGCGGCCCTATATCATTGAAAACAAAATACCAGCTAACGCCAAACATTACGAACAGCAGAGCCAGAATCGGAACCACGCCTTACTACCTCCTACTGTCTCGCGCTAACGGTGGCAGCGCTTTTTTCAGTCTCCTCGCTGATCACCTTCTCTATCATTTTCCCAAGCGCCGCAATTTCCTGTTCATTTGCGCCCATCGCGATGAATCGCACGTTGCCGCGCCGGTCGATCAAAAACGACATGGGAATCGAAAACACGCCATAGTTAAAATCGTTCACGGAAGAATCAGCAACCACGAAGCCGTAGGGAAGATGATTCTGCTTCTTGAAAGTGCGCAGATAGGCAAGCTCTTCGCCGGGCGTGGCCCGACGTCCGTCGATGTCGCCGGAGTAGTTTGTGAGACCGAGTATTACCAGTCCCTTGGCTTTGTAGCTTTCGTGCCAGCGTTGCAATCTGGGAAACGTGTAACGGCATGGTCCGCACCAGGGCGCCCAGAAATCCAGTAAGACGACCTGGCCGCGCAGGTCCGACAACTTCACTGGCGCCTGATCGATCCACTGAGTGCCGACTATTTCAGGAAGCGTGGGGGCCGAGGCGTGCGTAGCGTCGTCAAAAATTCCTCGTAAGTCAATCGTGCGATCCAATCCTGCGAGGCGAATGTTCGCCAGGCGCAAAAGATTCCCGGATGGAAGCGAGAGCGCCAGTTTGCGCAGCTCGGTCACAGCCGCGATTGCTTCATCCTTCTTGTTCAACTGGCTTTCAGCTTCCGAAAAGTACGATACCGCCTTGAAAAGCATATCGTCGCGTCGAAAGGGATTCGCGGCTTTCCCCGACGTTATCAGCTTCGCAACCTTGAGCATCTCCTGCGCATGCTTCGCCATCGACGCGTAATCTTTGGCTCTTTGGAACGCCTCGGCAATCAGCGTTTCCATGCCAAACCACTCCGTCAAATCCTGCGGCTGGTTTTGCGCATAAGTTTCAACCGCGCGCTCGGCTTCCGGAATGAGATTCTTCCTCGTTGCGTAGAGCACCACAACGGCGCGGGCGAGTTGCGCGTTCTCTCCGCCAGTCTGACCAGCCAAATAAGTGCGCATCGCTTCGAGCGCTCCATCTCCATTCCCGGCGAGATGATGAAGCATGCCGAGGTAATAAACGTCTGCGTCCGCCAAAGACTTTCGCGCTTGCAAGACAGCCGCATACTTTGCGGCAAGATCTTTCTGTTCCTGTTTTATTTTCGCTTCGAGTTTCTGATCGTAAGAGATTTTCTGTTTGTTGAACTCAGCAAACGTCTTGTCTACATAAGAGCGTGCCTCTTCAAACAAAACTTTCGCCGGACGCTTTTCGGTCGTGGCGCTCGCTTGCTTCTTTACCGGTGCCGCCTCCTGGGCCGGTGGTTTGGCCGGCGGACCTTGCGCAAAAGCACCAGGCGGATAGGCTGTCGCCAACAAGAGTAACGGCGCAGTAATTAGAAACTTTTGACCGAGAAACTTCATGCCGTGATTTAGTTTGCCCTGGGACCGCGGGCGTCTCGCCCGCAGTGAGCGCGAAGCGCGAACGATCCTTCGAAACTTAAAGCCTCCGAACGTCCGAGCGCCTGACGGCGCTGGCGGGCGAGACACCCGTGGTCCCAGGAAAAGTTTTCTCCTAACAGTCTACGAATACCATCAGTTTACGGTCACCGATCCAAAGCGATCCGGCGAAAAAATGTTAAGTGCCGGAGGAAATACCTGATCCACTATTGCCCGGGCGATTAGTTCCCCGGTTACCGGCGCCAGCAAAATGCCATTGCGGAAATGCCCGGTCGCATAGAAGACCCCTGCAATTTCAGCACAAGGACCGAGCACAGGCAAAGTGTCGGCAGCGCGCGGCCGCAATCCTGACCACAAATCAGTCATTGGTAAAGATGCAATTCGCGGCGAAATCTCCAGCGCTGCCGACAGGATGGAGTGAATCCCCGCAGCGGTTACGCACTTCTCAAAACCGGCATGCTCAGTGGTCGATCCGGCCAGCAGGCGGCCGTCACGACGCGGCACGATGTATCCTCGCGGACTGTAAACAACGTGGCCGCAAATCCGCGGATTGCTTTCAAAGCAGAGCATCTGGCCGCGAACGGGTTTGATGCGAAGATCCGGCAAGGCTATGTCCGGAGCGGTCAAAAGTGAACTCCAGGCGCCGCCGGCGATGACGACACAGTCAGTAGCCACAAACCCGCGCGAAGTCTCAACGCCTGCAAGCCGGCCGCGCTCGGTTTTCAGGGACATGACATTCGTGCCGGTTTCCAGGCGCACGCCGAGTCGTTCATTGGCGGCAGCCAGCGCGCTTATCAGCCGCCGGTTTTCCACCTGCGTGTCCAGGGGAAATCTAAGAGCCGCGCGCACGTTTTCGCAAATCGCCGGCTCGAGTCTTCGGGCCTTGTCGGCGCTAAGTTTCTCTATTGCCAGCCCGGCTTTTTTCTGCCACTCGTAACGCGATTCGAGCTCGTCCGCATCGTGCTCGGTGAAAGCCAGGTAAAGTGTGCCCGCGGTTTCGAGCTCGATGTCAATCCCTGTTTCCTCCAATAGCGCTGAGGCGAACGCGGGATACAGGTCGCGACTCTCGCAGGTGAGGTAGAAAAATTCGTGCGGACGATTGGCCTCAGCCTGCGGCGCCAGCATGCCAGCCGCAGCGGAAGACGACTCCGCACCCAAACTGCCGCGCTCGATCAGGAGCACATCGCGCACGCCGCGCAAAGCCAGCGCCCGCGCTACGGCCAGACCGATCACGCCGCCACCGATGATTACCACGTCTGCGGTTTCGTTTGCTTGAATCATTCGTCTGCTATTCTCGTCAGTGGTCCGTAGTCAGTTGTCAGTTGTCAGTAGGAGTCTTATTCTGTGTTGGCTGGCTGGGGAGGAAGCGAAACTCAAGATCGGCTACTTACAACTAGCGACTGACGACTGACTACTGACTACTGACTACTGACGACTGACAAATACTTTATGAAACATCGTATCACACTGATTCCCGGCGACGGCATCGGCCCTGAAATCTCTGCAAGTGTAGTGCGCATCGTTGAAGCTTCGGGCGTAGAGATTGAATGGGAAACTCACTACGCCGGCGCCCAGGCCCTGGAAAAATTTGGCGAAACCCTGCCGCAGGCCTTGCTTGATTCGATCCTGCGAAACAAGGTTGCGCTCAAAGGGCCAGTCACTACGCCCATCGGCAAAGGGTTCACTTCCGTCAATGTAGGCTTGCGTAAGGCGCTCGATTTGTACGCGAACATGCGACCGATCCGCGCGCTACCAAATGTTTCCTGCCGCTATCCCGAACTCAACCTGGTGATTGTGCGGGAGAACACGGAAAGTTTGTATGCGGGGTTGGAGCATGTGGTGGTTCCCGGAGTGGTGGAGAGCTTGAAGATCATTACGGAAAAAGCTTCCACGCGCATCGCGCGCTTTGCTTTCGACTATGCGCGGCGGGAGGGCCGCAAGAAAATAACCTGCGGCCATAAAGCAAACATCATGAAATTGTCCGACGGACTCTTTCTCGACTGCTTCAGAAAAGTGGCCGCCGAGTTTCCCGAGATTGAGGCTGACGACAAGATCATCGACAACGCGTGCATGCAGCTGGTAATGCGGCCGGAACAGTTTGACGTGATGCTGTTGGAAAACCTTTACGGCGACATCGTCTCGGACTTGTGCGCTGGTTTGATCGGCGGCCTGGGCCTGGTGCCGGGCGCAAACATCGGCGAGAAGGGCGCAATGTTTGAGGCGGTGCACGGCTCGGCGCCGGATATTGCCGGACAGGGAATAGCGAATCCCACTGCGCTGCTTCAGTCGGGCATACTGATGCTGCGCCACATCGGCGAACGCGAGGCTGCGGACCGAACAGAGAACGCTATGCTGAAGGTTTTCACAGAGGGCAAGGTGCGCACGCGCGACATTGGCGGCAGTGCGAGGACTGCTGAATTTGCCGACGCGATCATTCAGCAGATGCGGTGAGAGACTACGAGGATCCCGCAACTTATTTTCGCTCTCTCGTAGCTCGACAGCATCGGGCGAATACACTGTGTTAGAAATTGACGACTGGAGGCGTTATGGCGATCTCGCTCAATTCCAAATCCGTAACCAAACCTTCAACGCTCGCACGCGAGGGCGAGGCTTTTTACAACACCGAGCTAAAAGCCACGCTCGAGTCCCAGCACTCCGGGGACTTTGTC
>JBGQJH010000087.1:0-8109 GCA_041498935.1 Pyrinomonadaceae bacterium
ATGCACGGCCTTGAGCACGCCTTTGCCGCCATAACGTTTCTTGTCCTCGTCGCGCAGCTCCATTGCTTCATGCTCGCCAGTGGATGCGCCTGAAGGTACCGCGGCGCGACCAACGTCGCCGCCAGCCAAACTTACTTCTGCCTCGATTGTGGGATTACCACGTGAATCCAGAATCTCGCGCGCGTGAACTTCCTCAATCCAGCTCATCTCGTTTGGCTCCAGCTAACAGCTAACATTTGGCCGCAATGGCCCCGGGGCTTGTCTTAGCAACTTTATCATCGTCACAGTTGGAATCGAAGTGTAGAGATGAATAGCGGAACGATCAGCCGGCGGCACGCGCGCCTTCACTCGCCGCCTCGGCTACTGAGGTCTTCGGATTGGCCGGTAATTCGAGTCTCACGCTTATCACGCGGCGGCGCTCGACACGATCAACCTCAAAACAGAGTCCGTTGTAGTTCACCTTATCACCCGGCTTAAGAACGTGGCCTGCCTCGGTCATCAGGAAACCGGCAATGGTTGTGTACCCTTCGGACTCCGGCACGGATAGCCTGAGCCGGCGATTCAGATCGCGCACTGCCAGTCCGCCGGCCAGAGTGTATTGGTGCTCACCGGCAGGCACGATTTGTTCATTGACCTCTTCGTCGTGTTCGTCCGAAATGTCCCCTACAATTTCTTCCAGCAAATCCTCGAGCGTGATGACGCCTTCGAGTCCGCCGTGTTCATCTACCACGAAACCGAAGTGGGCCTTTGCCTTCTGCATTTGCCGCAAGACATCCTCGAGACGCGCGGTGTCAACTACGTAAACAGGCGGCTGCAACACATCATCGAGTCGAAACTTCTCGGGGTGCAGCAGAAACGGCATGACGTCTCTGCTGTGTATGAAGCCAATCACATTGTCGAGCGATTCGCGGTAGACGGGCAAACGCGAATAGCGAAACTTCTCAAATGCCCGGGTAATCTGTTCGAGCGAGCTGTCGCTCGGAATCGCGGCCATTTCAGTGCGGGGCACCATCGCCTCGCGCACCAACGTGTCGGAAAACTCAAACACGCGATGAATCAAGCGCCTTTCTTCAGCACGCAGATAACCGCTGTCGCGCGCCACGTCGATCAACTGGCGCAACTCCGTTTCGGTGTAAACAGCCGCGTGATCGAGAGTTGATTTCAGACCAATAAGACGGCCGAGCGCCGCTCCAACCGAGTTGAATATCCACAGCGGCGCGCCAAAAGTCTTCGCGAATAGCTCCAGCGGGCGCGAACAGAAAAGCGCAATCCTTTCGGCGCGTTCAAGCGCGACCATCTTCGGCATTAACTCGCCCAGGACGATATGCAGGAATGTGATTGCCGAGAAGGCGATGACGATCGCCATCACGTGGGCCACGTATCCCGCCCGCCCTACCGAAGCGATGCTTGAAGCAATCGGCTCGAGCAGCGAAGCAACCGTTGGTTCGCCGATCCATCCCAGAGCCAGTGAAGCGAGGGTGATGCCAAATTGCACGGCAGAGATGAAGATGGTGGGATTATCAAGCAGGCGTAGAGCGGCTCGCGCATTTCTGCTGCCGGCGGCTGCGCGCGCCTCCAGCCGTGCCCGCCGAACGGAAACGAGCGCAAACTCCGACGCCACGAAAAACCCGTTCGTAACGACGAGCAGCATGATTGCGACAAATTTTAGGAGTGCCATCATAGAAGCAGCGTGGCTTGGCAAGCTCTCTGCTGAAAAGTGTCGGTGAGACTACTGCCGGGTTCGTCCATTGGTAAAGGCAGATGCTGATTCAGGCCCGGGATTATAGCACGCGTGGGATGGCCCAGAAACCGGACGCCTGCCAGGTGCTCATGAGAGCCGGATGGGGAAATCCGCTGATTCCTGTGGTTATTGAGATTTCGCTATTGAGCAATCAGTGCCCGGCGGCGGCCCCGGCGGCACGCGCGCGCGCTGGCCGGCGATCATGCTTCACGCAAGCACGAGTGAGAGCTTGTTCTACGCGTGGTTCGATGTTGCATTCCGGCTGGCGGCAAACGGCGGCCAATTCCGAAATCACCAGGTAGCGGGCCCGCTCGAGCATCCGTTGCTCACGAAATGAAAGCGGCTTTAGGTGACTAAGATAGGTCAGGTGCTTAAGCACATCGGCGGCTTCAAAAATGTCGCCGGTGCGCATCTTCTCGGAGAAGTCTTTAAAGCGATCCTTCCAATCGTTAGCGGGAAACGAGAAATCATCCGCTAACACTTTAAAAAGCAACTCGCATTCACCTGAAGAGATTGGCGACCGGAGACCAACTTCCGTGGCGTTGGAAATCGGGACAAGTACCAGGGAGTTGTTAGCAGCGAGCCGAAGCGTATAGAAAGGGAGTAGGGTAGCGCCTATCTGCTTCTGTTCAATCTGCTCGATGGTCCCGATACCGTGATTAGGATAAACAACCTTCTGGCCGACTTTGAAGCCCACCGCAGCACCTCCATTGAGTTTGAAAAATCAGACTGCGCCGCACGCGCGGGTCTGGGGGAAATCCGAGCGACGCAGTAAAGCGCCGGGCCCTAATTGGTAAGTATTTGGAGTCTAACAACTGGTCTTGCTAAGCGTCAAGCTGTTCAATGACCAACTTCTCCCACGTGAAAAGCGGAACAAACTTCTTGACTTTCCAGCCTTGACTTTCAACTATTACTGGTGTCGCAAATAGAAAGTGTGGCAGCGCACATTGCAATATTAATTGCGGACTCGCTAGTTTTTCGGTGATGCAAGTCTGAGTGGCAACTGGTAGTCTATCACATTCTGACAGGGCCTAAACTCGATCATTGTTTTCGCGCTTTCGGCGGTGCGTCGGATCTGCGCACGCGTGTCAGCTTCCCCCGGCGCGCGGAGTTTTGAATCAGACTGAGGTTCATTATCGGCGGCCACTCGGGCAAGCACCCAATAGCGGCCAGGCGGCAGGTTGTTAACCGCAAACGTTCCGTCTGCATTTACCGGAGTGGTAAAAAATCGCAACACATTCTCGGCGTCTTCTTTTTCCGATGGAACAAGTTGCAGGTGGAGTTTGGCTGGGATGCTCTCTCCTTCCGCAAGCTTCATCGCTCCGCGGAGCGAGGCTGCGCCTCCCGCAAGCTTGACCGTCAGCCCGCTAATGCGTTCGCCAAACTTTAGGCTAATCCCATTTCGCGCCGCATCCGTTTGCCGGTTGGCCAATCCCGCTCTTCCCGCTGCGGGCTGGGCAGCGGCCACTTCCCGCGAAATCGACCGGAGATACCAGTATTTCGCAAAGAACCGGACATTCAAACTAAATTCGCCGGGCCCAAGATTACGCAGCACAAAATCACCCGCCTTGTCTGGTGAGCCCTGAACGAAGATATTTGGGAAGGCCAATGCATCTTTCTGCATGCTCTTCTCGCTTCTACGCGCCACCAGCAAAGTTTCGGGAAACAACGGCTGTCGCTTATCTTTGCACTCAGGCGCGGCCGAGGTTTCCAAAGTCACATGCCCGCTAATGGACGCGAGCCCTTTGACCACAAGTTCGATGCCCATTATGTCGGCGCCCTTAACCGTAATGCGTCGGGGCTCGGATGCGACCGCCTCGCCCTGACCCAAATATGATTGCGCAATCAGATCGTAGTCACCATCCGCGATTCCATAAAACGCGAATCCTTTGGTGGAGGGTATTTGAAACGAAAACACGCTAGCTTGAGGAACGCCGTTTACTACCTGCGTCAAGGTGATATTGGTCGACGAATTTGGTAGAGTTGGACCGTTAGCAACCCCGCTGACTGCGTGGCCCGGTTCGCCCCGATAACGAATATCCACACCGCTTGTCTCTTCGCCAGCTCGCACCATTATCTCTGCTGCTGCATCGCGTGTTGAGGAAGGTGCGTAAGTCGGCGCATCAGTATCGTAAGCGTTTGTAGAGTAACCATAAGCACCGCGCCCGCCCGCCGAAACCAAATACGTGCCGGGTGTCAACCCGTAGATTCTGTAAACGCCACGATCGTCAGTTGACTTCTCATTCGGGAATCGAGGACCGGCTGGTGGTTTCCCGTTACCGTCGCGTATGAGAACCGCCCGGACTCCGGTTTGAACCACCGGCTCGCCCGTCGCGGATGTGACGGTACCGGTAATCACTCCGCCTTTGAGCAGACTGATCGTCACTGAGTCTCCGATCCGATAGTAGTTTGGCAGGCTGTCGGGCTCGCGCGGAGCAGTGATGTAAGACGGAGCTGTGGCGCCGACGCTGTAAACCAGCGCATCGAGCCCACTGACCTGAAAGTTTCCCCCGTCATCGGTAAAAGTAATACGAGGTTGAGGAAGCGACATTTGAGCAGTTACGTAAATTGTGGCATGGGCGAGGGGCTGTCCGCTTTCATTGAGCACGTGCCCGCTGAGCGCTCCCGTCTTCGGCGCGTCACTTTTGCTTTCGTCTTCCCGGGCTTGCGCGGCAACGTCGATGGCTAAGGCGAAAGGCACTGCGAGGCAAACGAGCAGGCTCATCAGGATCGTCTGGAAATTTTGTTTGGCGAGACTCATGGAGATGCAATGCGGGGCGCCGGCTTACGGGGTTGGCAGTTGTCCCGGATTCGCTTTTAGATCCAAGCTGATAACGACCTCGGTAGTAGTTCCCTCCGACACGTCAATCGGTTGCTTAGCGGTCACCGCGCGACGTCCTGGAGTATTTGCGCTAACGTTTAGCTCGTAACTTCCGGCTGCTATTCCCTCTATCAGGAAATGTCCGCGCTCATCCAGATTGTAGGACCTGAAGTTCGACTCCGTTTCGTCCAACTTTTTAACCCAGACTACCAGGCGTCCGCCCGGAGGTAGCGGACCATTTTCCAACCTGACTTCACCGCGAATCGAACCCGTTCCATAACTCACAAAGATTTTCACGCCCGTGGTCTGTTCACCGGCTTTAATCTCGACACCCCGCGGCTGAACAACGCCATCGCGCTCGACACGCAGGATTGCAAAGCTCATGGGCGGACGGCGATCCTGCGCGCCCAACGAAAAATTTGCAGTGCCCGGCCCCAGCCCACCCAGGCGAAAACTTCCATCGGCGTTAATGGGAGATTCTTGCCAGGAATTGGAGTAGGCAGTCTCGTCGCGAACATAAGCCCGAAGACGCAACTCCGCAAGTTTCGTGAGAACGCTCTTGTCGTAAGTGCCCTCAAGTACGACAGTCCCGGTGAGGGTTAGTCCTTTGAGAGTCTTGACGAGTAGTCCAGTCACATCCTGATCGATCACTTCAAAAGGCACGGCATCCGCACGCACTTCGCTGCCTGTTTGCGGGTAGAGGAAGATCACATATTTTCCGGGCGAGACGTTTTCCAGGCGAAACTCGCCCTGACTGTTTGACGATGCGAATGTACTCATGAAACCAGCTTCACGCTCATTGACCACTCGTTGCAGCCCAAACCTCAAGCCCATCAAGGGCTGGTCGGTTTCACCGTCAACAACCTTTCCGCTCGCCGCAAAACTCGGCAGACTTCGACCTATCGTAATGTCGATGTTTCTGGCTTCAGTCCCTTCGCTGACTTCAATGACCCCGGCATCATTTGCATCGGAAGCGTCGGGATAAAAAGTTCGCTTGTACACCGCTCGCCCAAAGCGGACGTTTGCAGAAGGTTCATCGTCGGCCACGCCCACTGAAATTTTATAGCGACCGGCCGGTATGCCGTAGATTCGATAGATGCCGCGGTCGTCCGTTTGAAATCCACCGGCGATAACCGGAGAGAACATCTGACCACGAGGATTGGCCTGATCTTCCGGCACGACGGTCAGACGTTCTTCAAGAACCGGCCGGCCATCAGCGTCAGTTACCTTGCCGGTGATCACTCCGCCGCGGACCAGCGAAAAGTCGATGCCTTGAACGTCTTCGCCTTCCCCGAGCAGGAGCGCCTTGCCTCTTATCCTGGACAAAAAAGGATCCGGGACGACGTATGCCGGCGACAGCGGCGAAACTTGGTAGTTACCTGCCGGTATGTCAGTGATTCGGTAATTGCCGTCCTGGTCTGTTGTAGCTTTGAGCGCCGGGGCCGGCTGCGACGAAAAATCTGAATTGCGTATGCCGACGACGATGCCGGCCGCGCCCTTTCCGTGAATGGTTATGCGACCTGAGACGCTGTTTGTCAGCGTCTTCTTCTGCGTCTTTGCTTGGGAGCTCGCCGTCGCGGGAAGACCAGCACAGCTAGAGACGAGGGCCAAAACGATTGCGTAGCAAGGGAGGCTACTCATAAAAGCAATCCTGCCAGGTCCAGTTTACGAGAAGGTCTAGATAATACTCAATACGCCATCCATTGTCCCGATCTAATTTTATTTCGGTAGGCCCGCCGAACGTATTTAGTTGTCACAGCTAAACCATGTTAGGATCGACGAAGAATAGTTGCAGATTGCTGTCTCCCGAGCTTTTTTCTGTCTCAGCGATGGACCTCTCGCTGATTTCGAAATTCGATTAATTCACCATGGCACTTCTGAAGATAACCGACGCAAGCGGCCGCCAATGGGAATACGGCTTCCTGCCCCAGGGCTTGTGCACCCTTGGCCGCGCCCCCGACAACACTGTCGTGTTGGATGACCCACGCGCATCGCGCTATCACGCCCACATCAAATCGGGCGAGGATGGCTCGTTCACGCTCGTTGACGGTGCCATGATCAATGGAGAACTTCGTCGCAGTGCAAACAAAGTGTTCGTTAACGGTGGCGCGCATTACGAATATCAATTAAAGAACGGCGATCGCATAACTATCGGCGCCAGCACGTTGCGGTTTGAACAACCGGCGGAAGAACGCACGACCGATGTGCGCTACGACGACAAGCCTCTCGGTCACACCCAACTGGTCGTCTCTGCCAATGACGTAATGCAAACGGTGCTGCACTCGAAGCCCCCCGAAGGCGTGGCGACATCGGCGACCAGCCCGGCGAGAGACAAGGTGCTCGAAGCGCTGCAACGAAAGGCAAACATACTCTCCGCGCTTTATGAGATGAGCAAGACGCTGGGGTCCGTCTTCGATCTCGAGGCCATATTTGCCAAGGCGACGGACGTTATCTTTCGCTCCACTCCGGCTGATCGTGTTGTGGCGCTCCTCGCCGAAGGCAATGGCACGGAGAATCCGGAAGATGTGAAGTTGAACCCGATCGCCATGCGGGCTCGCGATGAGAGTCTCAACAACCACGCGCGCAAGCTGTCAATCGGTCGCACGATCACGCGGAAGGTGATGAAGGACCGAGTCGCTCTGCTTTCACAGGACGCCGCCTCTGACGAGGAGTTTGCCGGAGTCGATTCGATCGTTTCTCAGGGAGTTCGTTCGACTATCTGCGCTCCGCTCGTTGGTGAGTCGCGGGTCCACGGCGCAATTTATGCCGATCGATTGGATCCTTTTGCCGCCTTCAAGCCGGACGACCTTGAACTGATCAGCGCCGTGGCAGCGCAGACGGCAATTGCCGTGGAGAATGCGCGGGCCCACGAGCGACTCGCGCGCGAAGAAGTGGCGCGCGCGAATTACAGCCGGTTCCTGCCGGAGTATGTCGTCAAACAGATGCTCGAGAATCCGGAGTCTTTCAAGCTCGGCGGAGTTAACCAGACAATCACCATACTCTTTGCTGATATTCGCGGCTTCACGAGAATTTCCGAGCATGCGCCGCCGGAAAAAATTGTCGGCCTGCTGAACCGATATTTCTCCGCTATGACTGACATTATTTTTGCTCACGGCGGAACGCTTGATAAGTATCTTGGTGATGGCTTGATGGCCCTGTTTGGCGCGCCCACTACCACGCCGGAAGATGCCGCGAATGCTTTGAACGCCGCCGTGGCGATGCAGCGCCGCCTTCTAGGCATCAACATCGAACTGCGCCAGGAAGGTTTATCAGAAGTTGGCGTCGGCATCGGACTGCACACCGGTGAAGTGACCGTAGGGTACATCGGCTCTGAACGCCGTTCGGAATACACGGCAATCGGCGATTCGGTAAACACAGCTTCCCGGCTGGAATCAAATGCGAAGGGCGGTGAGATTCTGATCAGCGATGCGACCGCCAAGGCTGCTCGCAGCCGCTATAAACTTCAACCGCGCGAGCCAATCACCGTCAAGAATCGCGAGCAGCCGGTTACCTTGTGGGAAGTTGATTGGCAACGGGCCAGCGGCGC
>JBGQJH010000088.1:0-8086 GCA_041498935.1 Pyrinomonadaceae bacterium
AGGATGTGCCTTTATGTTTTCGTAACTATCCTTTGGAATGATCGCCACGGCAACCAAATTGGGAAGCAGCCCCGTCCATGGTTTTGTGGTTGTCACGACGAGCGTGTGGGCGTCAGGCGCCGCGACACTTCTTATGTAGCTCTTGCGCTCAGCGCCCGTGCCTTCGTAGAAGCTGGCTGACTTGGCGAAGTTGCTGGAGAAGACCAGGTCCAGCGTGTACTTCGCATCGGCCGAAGTAAACGGCCGTCCATCGTGGAACTTCACGCCGTCGCGCAGAGTAAACGTGAAGGTCACGTTATCGTCAGATCGTTTGATGTCAGAAGCCAACTCGCCGACGTAGTCAAACTTCTCGTCTTTTCTCACCAGCGAATTAAACATCAGCGTGCGTACGCGCTCGCTCGCGGCGTCCACCGAAGGCGAGCCGATGGGATCAATGGTGCGGATGTTGTCGCCTAAGGCGATCACGAAGGGCCCGCCGTTGTGGTTTCGCCGGCAAGCAGCAGGTACTAACAGCGCCAGCAGCCCGGCCAGAAGCAGGCAAGCTATTTTGCGCGCGCTCATCCGATTGTTCCTCCGTACTTGTAATTCAGCTTCCTGTTAAGAGCCGCCGTTTCGCCAGACAGCGCCTTGAACTCTTCCTGATCGAAAGCGGGCGGTGGTTTGATGATCGACTTCATGGCCGCTATCCGTCTGAGCGATCCGCGCATGCGGTCTCTGGGCAGCTTGCCATTCCGGGCCACGCCGAGCAGAGCCTGATAGCCGCGTCGAATAGTGTCCGGGTGCGCGCATATCAGCATCATGTCGTTTCCAGCAAGGAAGGCGCGCACAGCCGCTGCTTCGATCTCACAGTGCTTGGAAATAGCGCCCATCTCCAGATCGTCGGTTACCACAAGATGCTGATAGCCAAGTTCAGTGCGCAGCAGGTTGGTAACGATGTTGTGGCTGAGCGACGCCGGCTCGAGGAGTCCGCCCGTAACGCCCTTGCTAATATCGATGTTTGGAAAACCGCCGTGGCTCACCATCACGCAGCGCACGCGATCGTCCTGGCGTTGAAAAAGTTCGATGTAGGGCGCGAGGTCCTGCGCCATCAGGTCGTCGTGTGAAAGACTCACCATCGGTATTTGCTCGTGGGAATCAACTTCGCCGGCGCCAATTCCGGGAAAGTGTTTGAGACAGCCAACTATCCCGGTCTCCTGCAAACCGCGCAGGTAGACGGTTGTATAGCCGAGCACTTCGCCAGGCGAGCGACCGAACGAGCGCGAGTAGAGTCCATTTGAAAGCAAGTCGCGCTCGTCAGTCATGATTGACATGACGGGCGCGAAATTCATGTTGAAGCCCAGCAGACGCAGCGCTTCGCCGGTGAGTCTTCCCAGCGCGCGCGCAGCCGCGAGATCGCCGTGTTCGCGGATCGTTCTCGCCGACGGCATGGGCGTAAAGATCTTCCGCAACCGGTCGACCAGCCCGCCTTCCTGATCGATACCAAGGAGCGGAGTAGTCGGCACAAGTTCGCGCACGCCGTCGAGCAACTCGCGCAACTGCTGCGGGCTCCGGACGTTGCGCCCGAAGATAATGACCCCGCCCGGCTGAACTTCCTCAATCAGCGCGCGCGCTTCGGCGTCAAGCTCAGTGCCGAGCAGGCCGATATAGAAGAACTGTCCGACTTGTTGCTCGAGCTGGAGCGACAGCAGTGATTCCGTTGACATGTTGAAACGAAGCAGAGACCTTGCGCCCATTGCGTAAGCGCCCGCTTATATATTTCGCAAGTGAAATGAAACATCGGTTTCACTATAAGACAAAACAAAGGCAGCGGCCAACGAAAAGAATAACTTTCGTAGTGGGGGTGCAGAAGAAGTGATTCAACAGTCGGCGCAGCCGGCGATTGACAATAGCGGCAATATCGCGAGGCATCATGGTCGATTCACGTCAAGGGACCGAAACCTGGCTGGAGGAGTGATGTTTGGCAACCCGCAGGGTTAGACGAAAGTAGCCGGTGGTCTGCGCTGCGCTTCGACCACCGGCTACTATCTCTCAGCCTTCCAGGCTGCTGATTTGGCAGGGATAGCTGCTCCTATCTTTGTGATCAACGGATCACCCCGATGAAAGTGCCGGACTATTGTCACTCGCCCGGTCGCTACCGCTCCCGGTTCTGATAATAAGCGTGGTATAAATCGCTCATGCCACGCGAAATCACGGACAAGGAAGCAATTCTTTCCGCCTTGAAGTCTCTCGAGCTCACTTCCGAGCTTTTCATCGAAGTTAATGGGAAACTGAAGAACGCCAACGATCTGGAAGTGATTGTCGAGGGAAAACAAAACGCCAGTGGCAAGCGGGTGGGACCGTATGTGCGCTTACTCGCCTACGACGGCAGCGAAGCGATCATGCGACAAGGCGAGTGGGGCGGTAACACGTTCTACCTCTCTGTGGAAGGCGCGCTTGACGTCTACATTGGTGAGCCCGACGGCGAGCAACGCAAGATTAGCCGCCTGCCGCGGGGCACGTGCTTTGGCGAAATGGCCGTGCTGGCGGGAGTGGAACGGAATGCGACGGTGGTTGTGCCAAAGCACGAGACCGCGATCGTGCTCGAGGTAACGCGGCCGGCCCTTCGGCTTCTCAGGAAACTCCCAAAGTTTGGCCAGGTGCTTGATGAAACGTATCGCGCCCACGGGCTCGGCCGGGTGCTGGAGGATTTAACTGAAGGAGGTCGGAGCGCGAATGAAGCGATAATTCGAAAGCTTCGCGAGATTGGCAGGTTCATGGTTTATGGAAAGCATCACGTGCTTTGCCAGGAGACGATGCCAATCGAAAACATCGTCTTGATTAAAAGCGGCTGGGTAAGGCGAGTGCGCGGAGTGCCCCTCGACCCGGCCTCCACGGGCGTTGCGGTTGGGATAGGCCAAACCATCGGCGTGGATTTTCTCGGCGCGGGTAATTGTCTGGGTCTTGAAGGCGCGGGTGAGAATCAGACGTGGAAGTATAGCGCGGCGGCGATGGCGCGAACTGAGGTGTTGGAGATTCCGATCGCCAAGTTGGCGGCGGAACCCACGCTTCGCAACCAGATTGTGGCCGCCTTCGCCGCGTTCTCAACCGTGGACGATAATCCGCCCGCGATTGAAGCGGTCGAGGACCTGCGCGCGATGGCTTCCGCGGAAGCTGAGATAGCGACGGGCATCGTTGACGGCGCAAACCTGCTGGTCATGGATATGGACCTTTGTGTGAGGTGCGGCAATTGTTCGCTCGCTTGTCACAAAGTCCATGGACAATCGCGCCTGTTGCGTCGCGGCATCAGCATTACGCGGCCCGTGTCGATTGGCAGTGAACGCACACAGCACGTGCTTTCGCCCCAGGTGTGTATGCATTGCAAAGATCCGGAATGTCTAACGGGTTGTCCCACGGGGTCGATATTCCGAGATCCACGTGGATACGTTGATATTGACCCGGCCACTTGCATCGGGTGTTTCGATTGCGCCACGCAATGTCCTTACGATGCGATTTCGATGGTGCCAAGAAACGGCGAGCCGGTCGTGACCTTTGATCTGATGGGCACACTCCGGAAAACGTTTAGCCTTACGACGCCGCCACCGGCTGTCTTGACGATGACGCCCGCCGATGATGTGGTGGCAATCAAATGCAATCTCTGCGAACACACCCCTTTGAATCCTGAGGGTGCGACGCGACAAGCGTACTCATGTGAAGAAAACTGCCCGACAGGAGCACTCCTGCGTGTCAATCCCGTCAAGTACTTCACTGAGGTTGAAGAAACGCAAGGCCTAATCTTTCGCGACCAGACTCAGGCCTTCGGCCGCAACATTCATAAGAGTGATCCGCTGGCGAAAGCTCTGCACGCGGCGGGCGTGGCCCTAATTCTGATCACCGGGGCGGCGGCAATTTGGGGTCTGGCGGCACGCGGATTTGACGGCCCGTTGACCGGAACGTGGTTGACGATGAGATGGGTCACGGGACTGGTAGGGCTATTCGGTATTGCTGCGGTCATGACCTATCCACTACGCAAGCAAGTCTACCGCCGGCGCGCCGGCGCGCTTCGCTACTGGATGCTGGTGCACGTTTACCTCGGCGCGCTTGCGGGTTTGATCCTGATGCTACATGCCGGCAGCCACACCGGCGGCCTTTTAACTACCGCGCTCTACATCGCGTTTGACGTTGTGATTGCCTCCGGTTTGTTTGGCATCGCGTCTTACATCATCGCTCCCAGGATCATGACGAGCATCGAAGGCGAGCCTTTGCTGGTTGAGGATCTGGTGGCGCGACGCGATGAGCTGCAACAGGAGTTGGAAGAGATAACGAAACAGAGCGAAGGCTGGTTGAAGGAAGAGATTGCGGAACGAGTCGTCAAGAAATTCTCAAGGTTCTCGTTTCTAATGCGGCAGTTTATGCGTCGCGAGCCGCTAACCGCACTACTAGCCAACGCGCGCAGGGCATTTAAGGAAAGACTGACGCGGCTCGCAACCAACGAGGAACGCACGCTATTGCTGCGGGCAGTGGAAACCGCAGTCACCCTGCGCCGAGTGGATGCGCTAATTTATCTGCACAAGATTCTGAAGTTGTGGATTGCGCCTCATGTAATTTCCACGTCATTGATGCTGGCGCTGTTGGTCGTTCACGTCATTCAAGTCGTGTATTTCGCGGTGAAGTAGATTGTCAGACAAACTGAGTGTTAGCCAAACAGCGGGGGCAAGCCCGCCTTCCCGACCATGAGGTTGGCGGGGTTGAGTTCTTGATTCTTGATAGCGGGGCTTCAAGTCAGGATTAACCGAACTAATCAGCGCAGCTCTCAGGTTGGGAAGGCGGGCTTGCCCCCGCTGGTTTGCCCACATTCAAACGGAAATAAATGCCTCAGGAAAACAAGTTCATCATCATCCGCGAGGATCTCGTTCAGGATCCGGTGACTATCATCACCGACGGTCTCCTGGTCGGGCGCCTCCAGGAATGCGAACTCCTTCTCAATCACCCTTCTGTCTCGCGCGCGCAGGCGGGAATAAAATTGGTGGAGGGAAGCTATTTCCTGTTTGGCCTGCGCCCCTCCAATCCAGTAAAGATCAACGGCAAAGCGGTTGAAGAAAATGAAGCACTGGCTCCGGGTGACGTTCTCGAAGTGGGACCATTCCAGCTGGATATCGATCTGACTGATGATGCACTGGTCATCAAAGTATCGCTTCAGATTGGGACAGTGGTAGAGACTACCAGCCTCAGCAGCCCCGATCTTGGTACGGCCAAGCTCGAGCCGATTTCGCTGCCGGGGGAGAAGAAGGCCCATGCAAAAGCGCGCCCGGCTCCGCTGCCGGGTGATAAAGCGCTCGACATCTTTTGGGACAAGCGAATTCGCGAGGCCGGCAAAATGGTGCGGCCTTCGCCACTCTTTCCCCGGGGCCAGAGACGCGCCGGCAAGGCGCAGTTTAACTGGACCACAACCACTGACTTGAAGTCGCATTGGCCCGTTTCTTTTTTTGTCTGGGGCGCGATCGTCATAGGCTTGCTTTCGGTTGCGGCCGCTTATTGGTACGCAAGCGCGTATGCCCCGGCGCCGGTTTCGAGCGTCCACGCAAAATCCGAGCTCAGTCTTTTCCCGCCGATTGCCGTGAAGGCTAACGCGAACTCCTGCACAAACTGCCATTCCTTCTCGGGGAGCATGGAGGCAAATTGTGCGCGCTGTCACCAGACGGAAGCTTTTGTCGCGACGGTCATTGAACCGCATGCGGCCGCCGGAGTGGGTTGTGTTGCCTGTCATGCCGAGCATCGCGGAACGGAATTCAAACCGGCTCAAGCTGCGCTCGCTAGCTGCACCGAATGCCACAACGATGCGAACACAACTTCATACAACGGTCGCAAGGTCGGCACACCTCACGGAGGAACGTTTGGCTATCCGGTGCTGAATGGAAAGTGGAAGTGGAAGGGGTTGAACGATGAAGAGTGGGCGCTAAAACAGATCGCCGTGACGCGACTGCCCACTGACACAGAAGAGAAATGGCGCAGCAAACAATTTCACGCGCTTCATGTGCAGCGAGTGCGCGCCGAGGGCCTACCGGGGAATCCGGAAGGCGAGTTGTCGTGCTCGAGCTGCCACAAGACTTTCAATCCGATAGATCGTGAAACGCCGCGGACAACTTGCGGCAACTGTCACAACGGCCGCCGGGAGTTGGGAACAAATCGAGTACTAATAGCCAGAGACAAACCTGACTGCACTTCCTGCCATGTTCAGCACGTTAAGGATAAACGCCACTGGAATCCGTCACTGCTGGCGGAAAAGTAGTCCAAAGTCCAACGTCCAAAGTCCAAAGTCAAGGAACCGAACAAAGACTTTGGACGTTGGACTTTGGACTTAGAACGAATACCAGCGAATTGGATAGTTAACTTACCGGCTTGTGGCAGGGCAGGCAATCGTTTGATCCGGCAATCTTTCCCTTGAGCGCGGGCCGCGCGGCGATCGCCTTATCGTGGCAGATATTGCAGTTCGTATGGTAAGCCACTTCATTTGTCAGTTTCGTTGGCGTGGTCTTGCCAGTGTAAGTAACGGTAGGAATCGGAGCGCTATCATCGCCTGCCTGGAGATGACAGGCGCGGCAGATTTTCACCGGCTTTGCGTCAGCTTCTTCTAACAATTTCGCCGTCAGAGCGACCGGCCTTTCCGAGGTTTTGAGCGGAGCTTGCAGGGCGGTCGCGGGCTGATCCGTGTGATGACACTCAACGCAGGCAATCGGACTCTTCCCATCGATGCTGTAGTTCTTAGTTGAGTGGTTTTCATGATTGAAGGCCACGTCGCCGTACTTGTCTGACTGGCTGTCCTTGTCCAGCACAACTTCCTTCGGCTGCGTTTTGCTTTCCTTCGGAATTTCCTGTTGGCCGGTAAATGCCGAACCACTGGCAACGACAATTACCGCCAAACACCCCAACGCCGCGATCAGGATCAATAGTTTTCTCATCGACCTACCTCAAAGGGAAAGTTTAGGAAGAAAGCGCCATGGAACCAGTGGGGAGGGAATCTTAAGACCCGACAATCTTAAATAGCGATCCGGAACGTGTCAAACTCTTTGTTTAGAGTCCATCTAGCTTTAGCTTGCTGCCGTTGTAACCACGCAACCTAAAGGTTGTACTCTGAACTCCTCGCTCCGGCTTAGAGTCCAGACTTCAGCTTGCTGGTTGCCAAACACGGCATTCTAAGGATTGAACTCTCGACAAAGTCACATTGGCATTTTGAAACTCGCTGAGGTGTGGCAGCGCCGGCAGTCTTTGAATGCCAGGTCGCCGCCAAAGGAACGCTTGCCATTGTGGCAGCTGAGACACGCCATGCCGCGCGTTGACGGAAAATGTTCGCTAGCCGCCGGCGAACTCACCTGGCGAGATTGCGCTGCGCCGGCAGTTAGCAAATGACAATCAGCGCAGGCCAGCCGTTGCGCGGGGCCATGTTTAGCGTGACTGAAGGCGAAGCGAAAGGCGCGGGCATTGGTTGTGGTGCGACCGTAAGGTTTTTGGTCGTGACAAACTCCGCACGAAGCAATTTCTTTGCCTGCTTGAGATTTGCTGCTTGGAGTGTGGCAGGTGTAACACTGGTTGTGAGCGGCGATACTCGCGGGAATCGCAAGCGCCGCCGCGCGGCCGCCTAAACGGCTGTGACAGGCTGAGCATCCGCTCTGCGGCCGAGCAGATCCGCTCATGTGTTGAGCGTGATCGAACTTCATGTTGAAGCTCTCGTTGAACTTCGTGGGAAAACTCTTCAGCGGCGGGTTTGAGCTGTTGACATCGGTATGGCAGATGACGCACATGGGAACATTGGGAGTAACAAACTGCGCCAGATGGCAGCCGGTGCACGCCTTGTGTCCGGGAAATCGCGGCGTCGCGGAATTATCGCTGCGCTGGTGACATGAGGTGCAGGCAAGTGATGCGTGACGCTGGCTGATGTGTTTGAAGTTTGCATAGTCGAGCTCGGGACCCTGCGGCGATCTTGCAAGCATCGACAACTCTCTGTGCAACCTTTGCGTCCTCTGCGTCTCTGCGGTGAATCGCGCCCGCGAAAAGCTCACCGCAGAGACGCAGAGAACACAGAGGCAACACAGAGATATGAACCAGGCCACCG